>CAZYLA010000012.1:0-15415 GCA_964648435.1 uncultured Candidatus Saccharibacteria bacterium | reverse complement strand
TCTTAGCATTTCTAAAGAACGAGTAGCTGGATTTTGATATTTGGATTTAATAATACCATTTAAGAGAAAATATCTATTTTGTTTATATTTAATCTAAATTTTAAATAATACTGAGTTAATATTATGAAGGACGTACCAATAGAAGTTTCAGCGCGGCACGTGCACCTTTCAGAAAGCGATTTTAAAAAGCTTTTTGGGGAGAGGGCGCGGCTTGATAAACTGGCTGATCTCTCGCAGCCAGGAGAATTTGCTTGTAAAGAAACTGTGACTTTAGTTGGCAAGAGGGGTGAGATTAAAAATGTTAGAGTTTTAGGGCCTTTTAGAGAAAAGACCCAAGTTGAGGTTTCAAAATCAGATGCTCGCAGATTAGGAATTGACCCGCCAGTTCGGCTATCTGGCGATTTGGACGAAAGTGAAGGAATTACTATTTTAGGAGAAAAAGGAAGGGTGCAGCTTAAGGAAGGAGTTATTGTTGCCAAACGGCATCTTCATATAAGTCAAGAGGAGGCAGTGGATTTAAAACTTGTTAATAGTGAGAAAGTTTCTGTGGAGACATTTGGCAAGCGTGCTTTAGTTTTTCACGAAGTTGTTGTGCGCGTGGCGCCAAATTACAGGTTAGCTTTTCATATTGACACAGACGAGGCGAACGCTGCTGGCGTTAAAACCGGGGATATTGGGAATTTAATAACGCATCATTAAATAGAAATTGTTAATAGTTAATTGCTAATTGTTAATTGTTATGAAAAAAATCCTTGTTATCAACTCTGGAAGCACTTCATTGAAGTTTGAAATTTTTTCTTTAAAATTTAAATCCTTAAAAGAGGGTTATGTTGAGAACATTGGCGAGGATGGGCCGCCGACTCATACTGCGGCTTTTGAAGAAGTCATTTTAGCAGTTAAAAAGCAGGCAGATTTATTAGTGATTGGTCACCGGGTGGTTCATGGCGGTGAAGAATTTAAAGAACCGACTTTAGTAACTCCCCGCGTTCTCCACCGGCTTAAAAAATACTCGCGTCTTGCGCCGCTTCACAACCCCCCGAATATTTTAGGAATAAAACTTTGCGAGAAGTTCTTTCCTGATGTTCCTAATGTGGCGGTTTTTGACACTGCTTTTCATGCCACTATTCCGGAAAAGGCAAGAATGTACGCTCTTCCTTTTGAGCTTGCAAAAAGATTTCAGATAAAAAAATATGGCTTTCACGGGATTTCACATCACTATGTTGCCCTTGAAGCAGCCAAAAAACTTAAAAAACCGCTTTCTCGCCTTAATCTTATAACCTGCCATCTTGGAGGCGGGGCAAGTGTGGCGGCTGTGAAAAATGGCTATTCAATTGATACGAGTATGGGCTTTACACCGACTGAAGGACTGGTGATGATGACCCGGTGCGGTGACATTGACCCGGTAATCCCACTTTTCTTGGCTAAAAAATTGAATAAAAAGCCAGAGGCGATTGAAGAAATTTTAAATGAAGAAAGTGGGGTTAAAGGGGTTAGCGGTGTTTCTGACGATATGCTTGATGTTTTAAAAGCCGCTCGCAAGGGCAACAAGCGGGCAAAACTGGCAATAGATATTTTTAATTATCATGTTAAAAAATACATCAGTGCCTACTATGGGATTTTGGGCCGACTTGATGGGCTTATTTTTACCGGCGGCATTGGTCAGAATCCCTTTTTTAGGCGAGAAATTTGTAAGGGACTGCCTTTTTTAAAAAAAGTCAAAGTTTTATATATTCCTACTGACGAAGAACTTTTAATTGCCAGGGAAGCCATGAGGTGTTATAATAAAAGAATATAGAAAATAGTTGTATAGAAGCTACTCGTTTTCTTAAAAATGTTAACTGGTTCTCTTGATTTCCGTGGCAAAGTCCTTATTTCTTTAAAGTCCCCTAAAAAGGAAATTAGTAATAGAAATTGGAAATTAGAAAATAGTAAAGCGGAGTGAAGCTCCGCTTAAAAACCAATTTCATGTTTTGGGGACGTTAAAAAGATAAAGAAACTTTCCTACAGAAATCATGTATAGTTATTGCGTAGCAAGGAAACAAGTAGCTTCCATACCATTTTCCAGTTTCCATATAACCAATTTCCAGTCTCTAGTATTTAGAAATATAAAATCAATTAGGAATTAGAAGTTTTTGATGAATTTATGTACGAAATCCGAATTCATGGCAGAGGGGGACAGGGCGCTAAAACAGTTGCTCAAATTTTGGCTGAGGCAGCCGTTTTAGACGGCAAAGAGGCGCGCGCTTTTCCAGAATACGGCCCTGAACGCTCAGGAGCCCCAGTTGCCAGTTATGTGCGCATTTCAGACAAACCCATTAAAACTTATGAACCTGTAAGTGCGCCAGATGCGGTCTTGGTTTTGGATGAAACTTTGGTTGGGGCAATTGATTTTTTAGAAGGTCTTTCTGATGACGGCATTTTAATTGTGAATACAAAAAAAGATAAAAACACACTTAAAGAAAAGCTTGAATTTAATGGCAGAATTATTACAGTTGATGCTAAAAAAATAAGTTTTGAGGCAATAGGAGAGAATAGGCCTAATATTCCTGTTCTCGGCGCTTTCATTAAGGCCTCTCAAGATATTGTCAGTTCTAAGGCAGCTAAGCAAAGTATCAGAAATATCTTTCTTAAAAAAATTGGCGAGAAAAAAACAAAAGGGAACATTGAGGCACTTAGAGAAGCTTACAAGGCAAAAGAATGAAAAGAACTTGGCAAACAATCCCAATAGGGGGTAAAATAAAAGAACCAGGATCTTCAAAGGATTTTAAGACTGGCGGCTGGGCACTTCTTGAACCTCACTGGAATAAGAAAAAATGCTCAAAATGTTTGACCTGTGTTAATTTTTGCCCTGAAAATTGTATTTCTTTTAAAAATAATAAAGTTAAAATAAACTATAATTATTGCAAAGGGTGCGGTATTTGCGCTCGGGAATGCCCCGAGAAAGCAATTACAATGAAATTAAAGAATAATAACAAATCAAAGAAAGGGAAGTAATCTATGGAAAGAGAGATCTTGCCGAATGAGGAGAGAGATTACAACCCTAAGGAGAGTGGAGAGGAGAAAAAAAGAAGAGAGAGTTATTATCAAGGAGGAAAAGAGTCGCGGGGATTTTCAGTTCTTGATGCTTTAGTTGGAGCAGCAGTTGTTCTTTTGGTAGTTTTGATTATTGTGGGGTTTAATAGGTATGAGCTTGCTGGTCGGGAGAAACAACGGGCTGAAGACAAAGAAATAATGGAAAAATATGAGGAAATGGCCGCAAAGTGCTATGAGAACTACCGCAAAGATATTATTGAGCGGACAAAGTATCATTGTCTTCTTAGGAAGGGTGGCCATTTTATTCTCAATGGTGAAGAAGTAGAAGCGTGTGTTTTAGGAGAAGCAGCAGAGCCGGGTGAGACAGCAGAAACTGAAACTGTTGTTGTCCCTAGAGCTGCCTCTGTTGCTTCTAGAGTTGCCCCAGCATCCATAGTGGTAAATCCAGCCGCGGCAGATCCAGGATCAGTTGATGTTAGTCAGAGTGTTGACGTGGACGCTAATAGTGACGTTGATGCTGACATTGATGTTGATAATAATCTTGACAACAGCGCGAACCAGAATGTTGTTGTTAACAATGGAAGCGGACCACCACCTCCACCGCCTCCACCGCCTCCACCACCGCCAGAGCCACCTACTTGTGACCTTTCTAATGACAATCAAAGGGCTAATGATATTCGGTATGCTATCCAACAAATTCAAGCGTTTAAGGACACAAATGGTTTTTACCCGATGAGTGACAAAGATGGTTTTGCTGTTGCTTCAGGCAACTGCAGTGGCGGCGGTGGAATATTAGATTGCACAGGAACAGCCGGATGGTTAAACAATTCTTTAAGCGGACCTAATTGGCTTAAGAATATTACTAATGGATTGGCTGGCAGGTCTCCGCGTGATCCATTAGAAGATCGGATTCACACCTATGTTTACAATTTGATCCCACCAATTTCTAGCGATGATGATTATGATTTTACAGTTGGCTTTCGACCGGAGTGCTACCCCAAGGATTTCACTAAAGATTTTGAAACGATTAACAAGATTTGCCCCAAGGATTTTATTCCTATTTATGCTTACGGCGGTATGCCAATTAAAGTTGGCGGTTCAACGAGCTTCAGCTATCCTGCTTGTGTTTACACAACTTGTAGGAACGGCTCTAATGACTTCAGGGGAGATTGTACTAGATAGCAAAAGAGTCTATTTATTATAGAAATAAAAATAAATCCCGACACTAATTACGCCGTCTGAATCTAGTGTCGGGGATGAAAAGGAGAAAAAATATGAAAACCAAAAAGCAAGTTTTTAGAGAAGGTTTTACTTTAATTGAACTTCTTGTTGTAATTGCGATTATTGGGATTTTGGCATCCCTGATTTTATTTTCAATCCAGCACGTAAAAGCAAAAGCCAGAGATGCAAAAAGATTAAGCGATATGAGGCAGATCCAGGAAGCACTGGAGCTGTACCGTGGGGATCATGGTAGATATCCGAGTACTCATGACCCTACCTACGGAGATGCAAATTCTGGCTGTGGGGGCTGGGATATTGGACTTCCAGGTGATCCATTTATTCCAGAATTGTCAGAAAGGCCGGAAAAGTATATGACAAAAGTCCCCGTTGATCCCAAGGGATTTGATGATGAAATAGCTTCTACGTATTGCGAGTATGGTTGTGGTTATAGTTATTTTTACTATCCTCCCGGCAGTCCTGGTACGGAGGTTTATTGTCCACTATTTTCGCAAGGATTTTATGTCTTAAGAGCGAGATTAGAAACAAAAGCAGCTGCTAAAAACAGTCCTGGTTTTGTCTGTTACAATGCAGACGGGACAGTTAGTCGGGACTGGACTCCACCAGCAAGTGTTGGAAACTATTATGTTACTGGAGCAAAGCAATAATTTTATCTCTACACTGACTCCGTAGAACTGCGGGATTGGTGTGGGGTTTTAGTAACTAAAGTAGTGACGATAAAGAAACAAACAAGAGTTTTAACTGGCGCTTTGGCTGTAGCAGTGGCAATGCGGCAGATTGGACCAGAGGCAGTGCCGGTTTATCCGATTACGCCACAGACGCCGATTGCAGAAGAATTTGCAAAATTTGTGGCTGACGGCAAGGTTCAGACAGAAATAATTCGGGCCGAGTCAGAGCATTCAGTAATGAGCGCCTGTGTCGGCGCAAGCGCGGCCGGCGCCAGAGTAATGACAGCCAGCTCTTCAGCTGGCCTTGCTTTGATGTGGGAAGTTTTGGGAGTAGCCAGCGGAATGCGACTTCCGATCATAATGAATATTGCAAACCGTGCTCTTTCTGCCCCTATTAATATTCACTGTGACCATTCTGACTCTATGGGTGCAAGAGACCATTCTTGGATTCAAATTTACAGCGAAACCGCTCAGGAAGTTTATGAGAATACAATTTTAGCAGTGCGTCTTGCTGAAGAAAGAAGCGTTCTTTTACCTGTAATGATAATGCAGGATGGCTTTATTGTTTCTCACGGCGCAGACAAAGTTGAGATTTTGCCTGATGAAGCGGTTAAGAAATTTGTGGGCGAATACAGGGCAGAGGATTCTTTACTGGATACAAAAAATCCAGTAACTTTTGGCCCCTTAGCTCTCCCAGATTATTATTTTGAGTTTAAGCGCCAGCAAGTTGAAGCCATGAAAAATGCTCAAGAAATTTATTTAAAAGTCGGCGCTGAACTTTCAAAAATTACGGGTCGTGAATATCCAAAAATTGAAAGATACTTTTTAGATGATGCTCAAGGCGTGATTATTACCCTTGCTTCAACTTGCGGAACAGTGAAGGCAGTTATTGATAAACTTCGCGGGCAGGGCAAAAAAGTAGGCCTTCTTAAAATCCGTCTTTTTAGACCTTTTCCTTATAAAGAAGTTCGAGAGGCGCTTAGAAATGTTGAAACGGTTGCTGTTTTGGACCGTTCGCTTTCTTTTGGCGCTTCCGCTCCGCTTTTTGGGGAAGTAAAAAATTCAGTTTGCGACCTTAAGAAAGGACCAGGACTGCAAAGTTATGTTTTTGGCTTAGGTGGTCGGGATATAGCAGGTACGGAAATTGAAGCCGTTTTTAAAGAACTTTTAGAAGACAAGGTATCAGCGGAAGAAAAATTTATCGGACTTCGGGAATAGCATATCAAAAATCAAATATCAAAAATACATATCAAAAATTAAAAATTTTAAAATATTAAAATAGCAATATAACAATGGTTTTAAAAGATTTTGCGACAAAACCACAAAAATTTGCTCCGGGCCATCGCAGTTGCGCTGGTTGTGCTATACCCATTATTGTTCGTCATATTTTAGCGGCTACAGAGACGCCGGTAGTTGTGGGTGCGGCCACGGGCTGTCTTGAAGTTGTTACCACAATTTATCCCTATACTTCTTGGAATGTGCCTTTTATTCATAGTGCTTTTGAAAATGTTGCCGCTACTATCTCAGGCGCAGAAACAGCTTATCGTGTCTTAAAGAAAAAAGGCAAAATAAAAGACGAGATTAAATTTATTGCTTTTGCCGGCGATGGTGGGACTTACGACATTGGGTTGCAGAGTTTATCTGGCGCGCTTGAGAGAGGTCATAATTTTGTTTATGTTTGTTATGACAATGAGGGGTATATGAATACGGGCGGGCAGCGCTCAAGTGCGACGCCTTTTGGCGCAGCAACAACCACAACGCCAGCGGGTGACGTTAAACTCGGTAAAGAAGTGTTTCGGAAGGATATTGTAAAAATTGTTGCCGCTCATAATATTCCTTATATTGCTCAGGCAGCAGTTCATAATTTAGAAGATTTAACAATGAAAGCAAAGAAGGCCCTTGAAATCGACGGCCCGGCATTTTTAAATGTTCTTTCGCCTTGTCCCTTAAACTGGAAATTTCCCACAAATTCCACTGTTACGATTTCGCGTCTTGCCACTGAAACTAACTTCTGGCCGCTTTATGAAATTGAAAATTGTAAGTATAAAATAAATTACAAGCCCAAAAAAGCGCGACCAATTACAGAATTTTTAAAATTGCAAGGAAGGTTTAAGCATCTTTTTAAGCCGCAAAAAAACAGAGAATTGCTTGCTGAGATTCAGAAGCATATTGATAAAGAATGGCAACGACTTAAATTGTTAGAAGGTTAGTGCTATAGAATCTTTCGGCTTGTTCAGGATGAATCTTTGTGTCAGTTGACTAAATTTTTCAATAAAAACAAAAGAAAGCATTGGAAAGTCCTTTCAAAAAGAAAGGCGGGTTTAGTGTCCCGTGCGACGCAATACCGCGGGGCGCGGGGAAAATATTCCCCGATTTTGATTGAGGTTCTAAAAAACAGAGGTATTGAAAACGAGAAAGAAATTGAGCGCTTTTTAAACCCTAGCTATGAAGAGGATTTATACGAACCTTTTTTATTGCCAGATATAAAAAAGATTCTCGCCAGAATTTACAAAGCCCAGAAAAATAATGAGAAAGTGGTTGTTTACGGTGACTTTGATGTTGACGGCATTACCGCAACTACTCTTCTTTTTGAAGCTTTAGAAAAAGTTGGAATAAAAGCTGATTATTATTTACCCGATAGAATAAAGGAGGGTTATGGGCTTAATAAAAAAGCACTCTTGGAAATTAGTAAAAAAGCATCGCTCGTAATCACGGTTGATTGCGGCATCCGCGACACTGAAGCAGTTAGTTTTGCCAAAAAACTTGGCCTTGATGTTATTATCACTGATCATCATGAGCCCGGGGAAGAGTTGCCAAAAGGGGTGGCGGTGGTAGATCCTAAAATTGAGAAATCACAATATCCAGAGAGGAATTTAACCGCAGGGGCACTTGTTTTCAAAATTATAAATGCGCTTTTAAAAGACGAGCGCTTTAAAGCGTGCTTTCAAAAAGGCGAGGAAAAGTGGCTTTTAGATTTAGTGGCTCTGGCAACAATTGCCGATTCTGTGCCTCTTCTGGACGAAAATAGAGTTTTAACTAAATATGGTCTTTTGGTTTTAGGGAAAACAAGACGGTTGGGTCTCCAGGCGTTAATGAATGTTGCGGGCATAGACAGAAGAAAAATTACTTCAGAGGCAGTTTCCTTTAATCTTTCACCAAGGTTGAATGTTGCTGGTCGGCTTTCTCATGCTGACTCCGCATTTCAGCTTCTTCGTACGTCTTCTTATAAAAAAGCTCTTTTATTAGCGCGTGAGCTTGATAAAATGAATCTCGAGCGACAACGGCTTGCAGAAGCAGCCTTGGGGGAAGCTCTTAACCAAGTAGAAAAGGGTAAGGGGCAAAAATTTCTTTTTACAGCTTCTCCCGATTGGCATCGAGGTATTGTTGGGATTATTGCTGGCAAATTAGCTGATAATTTCTCGCGACCTGCTCTTGCTATTGAGAAAGGTAGGAAAATGTGTTTTGGCTCTGCAAGAGGCTGCGGTGAAATTGATGTTATTGCTCTTTTGAAAAAATGCGAAGATCTTTTGATTCAATTTGGAGGACATCGGGGAGCAGCGGGTTTTTCTTTGTTAACGAAAGATATCGAGACCCTTAAAAAAAGATTACAAAAAGAAGCTGCTTCCTTGAAAATAACTGACCTTAAAGAAACACTTGAGATTGACACTGAGGTTGGGGGTGAAGATTTAACCCTTGATTTGACAAGTGAGCTTGAAAAACTTGAGCCCTTTGGCGAGGCAAATCCAGAACCCGTTTTTCTTTCAAGAAATTTTGAGATAATTGAGAAGAGAGTTGTTGGCGTAGAACAAAATCATCTCTGGTTGCGCCTCCGGCCGCCTTTTTCCAAGGGTATGATTTTTAAAGCTATTGGTTTCAAAATGGCGGACAGAGAAAATGAAATTTCTCCTGGTGCGAAAATTGACCTTGTTTTTAATTTGCGAGTTAATGAATTTAATGGCTTTAAAAATTTAGATTTAATTATAATAGATTTTAGAATTAGTAAATAGTAAACGGTAAATGGTAAACCGTAAATAGTAAATAATTTTAATCTATGCAAAAAGATTTCAAAGCAAGAATATTTACTGATGGGGGATCAAGAGGAAACCCTGGGCCAGCGGCTATTGGCGTGGTCGTTGAGTTTGACAATAAAGTTAAAAAGTACAACAAAAAAATTGGTCGGGCCACAAATAATGAGGCAGAGTACAAAGCCGTGATTTTTGCGCTTAAAAAAGCACGAGCCCTTGGGATTAAAGAGGTAGCTGTATATTCAGACAGTGAGCTTATTGCGAGCCAACTTAATCGTAAGTTTAAAGTTAAGGACGCGCGGATTCAGTCACTTTTTGTTGAGGTCTGGAATCTAACAATTAATTTTAGGAAAGTAACCTTCCATCATATTCCCCGTTCTGAAAACAGGGAAGCAGATAATTTGGTAAATAAGACGCTAGATTTTAAATGACAATTAACAGTTAACTAGCGGCTGAAATTTTGCGAAAATTTTCGCAAAATTTCAGCCGCCCATAAAAAATTGTCCTACTTCTATACTTCTTTTTGTTGTATTTCTCAATACATTTTTAGTTTTAGGGCTTGACAATTTCTAATTTTTTAGGTATCTTATAAGAGCACTTTAAGAACTGGCTTTTTTAATCGGATGCTTTTAAAGGGGACTTCGGCCCGTTAGAGATTTCAAATTCTTTGAAATTTCTAACGGGCCAAGTAAGCCGGCAATCGCCCTGCGTGTACTCGTGGGGAGGAAAGTCCGAGCACCACAAAATAGGCAGTGGATAACGTCCACCAGGGGCGACCCTAGGGAAAGTGCCACAGAAACTATACCGCCCCTTACTTGCTCATGCAGATAAGGGGTAAGGGTGAAATCGTGTGTCCCCGAGAAAGGGGAGGAAGATGATTGGAGACAACTCATCATCTTTCGTAAGAGCGCACGCGTTCCCTGGGTGACTAGGGAACGGGGTAAACCCTGCCTGTGTGAAAGGCCAAAAAAGGTAGGCCGCTTAAGGCGAGCAGCAATGTTCGTCTCAGATAGATGATTGCCATCCTGGTTCGCGATTACGCGAGTCAGGGGACAGAACTCGGCTTATGACTTGCTTGGCCCGTTAGAAACAGCAGAAAGATTTCTTAATTTTCAATTTACAATTTTCAAACTTGATGAGCTTAAGCTCATCAAGTCCCACCGAAGGCGGGATATTGAAAACCCCGGACCAATCCTCACTTACATTCGGATGGTACGGGGCGAGCGGTATGTGAAAGTGCTTTCTTAATTAGGTACACTTGCCCCGTGGTTAAATCCTGTAAGGATTTCTACTACTGGGGTTGATAATTGGTAACTGAAAATCATTTAGTTTTATGAAAAGGTCGGAGTTATTTTTTAATGCAATTTTAGTGCCGGTTGATTTTTTAATGTTGGTTTTAGCTGGTATTCTTGCTTATCTAATCAGGATTTCAGAGTTTGTCTCAAAAATTCGACCGGTTCTCTTTGAGATGACTCTCATCGAATACCTAAGGCCCGTCATTGTCGTGGCGCTTTTTTGTATTGGGTTCTTTGCACTTATTGGTCTTTATCGGATGGAAGTAACCCGGCGCTTTATTGATGAGGCCCTTAAAATTTTCTTTGGCGCTTCTGCTGGCTTAATGGCAATTGTTATTTTTATCTTTTTACAGGGCCAGTTTTTCCATTCACGTTTTATTATTATTGCCGCTTGGATTTTAGGTATAATTTTAGTTATTTTAGGTCGGCTTTTAGTGCGGTTTACCCAGCTTCAGGTTCTTCAATATGGCTATGGAGGCCATCGCCTGGTTATTATTGGCAATAATAAAGTCGCTAAGAAATTTAAAAAATTTTTTGAGGACGAGAGAGAACCAGGTTACAAAGTTGTTGGCACTTTAAAAGAGATTAACAGTCAGAATTTAGAAATACTTAAGAAAAAGCAAGTTGATGAGGTTATTCAATGCGATCCAGATTTGCCCTCACGGCAAAATTCGCGGCTCATTACTTTCTGTGACATCCACAAGATTGATTATAAATTTGTACCCAATCTTTTTGAGACCATGACTACAAACATTAATGTTTCGACAGTTCTGGGAATTCCTTTAGTCGAGCTTAGAAGAACACCACTTGAGGGGTGGTGGCGTATTTTTAAAAGGGGGATTGACATTTTTGGCGCCCTTTTTGGAATTATTTTTCTTTCCCCTTTTTTCTTAATAGTGGCACTTATTATAAAAATAGATTCAAAGGGACCGGTTTTAGTTAAATTGCCTCGGGTTGGCTATCAAGGCGAGTTTCAAATTTATAAGTTTCGCTCAATGATTCAAGGCGCGCATAAATTAAAGAAAAAACTTGCACATTTGAATATCCGCAAAGACGGACCTTTATTTAAGATAAAAAAGGACCCCCGAATAACCAGATTCGGCCGTTTTATTAGAAAATACAGAATTGATGAATTTCCCCAACTTATTAATGTTTTGAGGGGCGAGATGAGTTTGGTTGGACCGCGGCCGCATGAACCGGAGGAGGTTGCAAAATATAAAACCCATCATTTTAAAGTGCTTTCGGTAAAGCCGGGGATGACTGGCTTGGCCCAAATTAGTGGGAGTTCTGATTTAAAATTTGAGGATGAAATTCGACTAGATACTTATTATGTTGAAAACTGGTCGCTTAAACGCGATTTCATAATTCTTCTTAAAACATTTAAATTTATATTAACTGACAAATCAGGATGCTAGATAGCAATTAAATTATTAATAATGCGTGTTGCCCTAGTTCACGATTATCTAACACAGTTGGGGGGCGGAGAGAGAGTTTTAAAAGCGCTTTCAGAAATCTTTCCTCATGCGCCAATTTTTACTTTGGTTTACAATAGGGAAAGAGTTGGCAATGATTTTCCTCCCTCGCGCGTAAAAACATCTTTTCTACAAAAATTTCCTTTTGCAAAAACCCATCACCGGCTTTATCCCTCTTTGATGCCGTTTGCCGCAGAGCAGTTTGATCTTTCAAAGTACGATTTGGTTATTTCTGATAGCGCTAGTTATGCCAAGGGTGTAATTACAGGAGCAAACACGCTTCATATTTCTTATTGTCACACCCCGCTTAGATATGCTTGGGACGACAGTCATCGTTATGTCAGAGAGTTCAGAATGAATCCTCTAGCGCGCTTTGTTTCGCCTCTTCTTCTAAATTACATTCGCACTTGGGATCGTCTCGCTGCTTTTAGAGTGGACGTGTTTATTGCCAACTCTTTTTTTGTTAAAAGCAGGATCAAAAAGTATTATCAAAGAGACGCCGAAGTTATTTATCCTCCTGTAGACACAGAATTTTATAAGGCAGGGTCTAAAAATAAAAAGGGAAATTATTACTTAATTGTCAGTCGACTTTTGCCTTATAAAAAAATTGACGTGGCTATTTTAGCATTTAATAAATTAAAACTACCTTTAAGAATTATTGGTGAAGGCCCAGAGGAAAAAGGATTAAAGAAAATAAGTGGGCCTAATGTCAAATTTTTAGGACGGCTTTCTGATAAGGAAACAAGAGAATATTATCAGAATTGCCGCGCTTTTATTTTTCCTCAAGAAGAAGATTTTGGGATTGCGCCGATTGAGGCAATGGCCGCGGGAAAGCCAGTGATTGCATATAAGGGCGGTGGCGCACTAGAATCAGTTAAAGAAGGAATTTCCGGAATATTTTTTGAGCGGCAAGAGCCAGCTGATTTAATTAAAGCCCTTAAGCGTTTTAAGAGCCACAAGTTTGAGCCAAAAAGAATTTGCGAGGAGGCGCACAGGTTTGACAAAAGGATCTTTAAAAATAAAATAAAAGAGTTTATAATGAAAAAATGGCGTGAGTTTCAGATTAACTAGTAGTAAATAGCTAAAAATAGGTCTTGCTGGAATAACAGTGAGATAGAAAATAGTTATATGGAAGCTACTCGTTTTCTTAAAAATGTTAACTGGTTCTCTTGATTTCCGTGGCAAAGTCCTTATTTCTTTAAAGTCCCCTAAAAAGGAAATTAGTAATAGAAATTGGAAATTAGAAAATAGTAAAGCGGAGTGAAGCTCCGCTTAAAAACCAATTTCATGTTTTGGGGACGTTAAAAAGATAAAGAAACTTTCCTACAGAAATCATGTATAGTTATTGCGTAGCAAGGAAACAAGTAGCTTCCATTACCATTTTCTAATTTCTATATAACTAATTTCTATTTCTAACTATGGATATCTACTTAAAAATTCTAAAGAAAAACTTAACGTTAATTTTAGTGTTTAGCATTATTGTTACTTTTGTGGTGGGTTTTTTAACTTTGCGGCAGCCAGTTAAATATGATGTTTCTCTTTCGATTTCAGTTTCGCGCGTCTCTTCGCCCGAATACGCGGGTTTTTATTCTGGGCAGGCAAGCAAGCTTTTTACAGACACAATTGCAAGCTGGCTTCGGGCGCCGGAAATCGTCGCTGATATTTATAAAGAAGCCGGGCTTGAGGCGCCTGTGAGCCGGATTCGAGGGCTTTCCACAATTTTTAAGCTAGAGGGTTCAGCAAGTCAACATCTTAAAATTTCTTTTCAAGAGTCCTCTCAAGAAAGAGCAGCAAAAGTTGCCGCAGCCCTGCCAAGAGTTATTCAAGAGAATAATAATACTCTTTTTGCTGAAGGAAACCGTTTTTCAATTGTGGCCACAGAACCGCTTATTTTAGAAAGAAAACCGCCCCTTGCTTTGAACATTGTTATTTCTTTTCTTGTAACGGCAGCTGTTCTCTTTTTTTTAGCTTTAATTATAGAATATTTTAAAGAATATAAATATTATGAAGAAAAGGGTCGGGATTGATGTCAGAGCGTTTTTAGAGGGAAAGAGAACTGGTGTTGAGGAATATACTTTAAATCTCTTAAAAAATCTTTTTGAGCTTGAGAAAAAAGAAAGTGGTATTGACTACTTTCTTTTTTATAATTCTTTTAAAGAGCCGGCAACTTTTAGCCGATTCTTACAAAAATCGGCTAAAAGTTGCCGGCTAAAAGATTTTCATTTTCCCAATAAAATTTTTAATTTGAGTTTAAAATTGTTTAAAAGGCCCTACCTTGACAGATTAAGTGGGGGAGTGGAGACATTTTTTATGCCGAGTTTTCGATTGGCCCCGCTTTCAAAAAATGCACGGCTTGTGGTGACTTTTCATGATCTTTCCTTTGAGCGTTACCCGGAATTTTTTTCACGCGGCCGGCGCTTTTGGCACTCTTTGATGAATCCGCGAGAAATCGCGGCTCGAGCCAATAAAATTTTAGCAATTTCTGCGTCGACCCGAGATGATTTAATTTCCCTTTATGGTGTTAAGCCGGAAAAAATTAAAGTAACCTATTTAGGAGTTGATAAAAAATATCGCCTTTTAGATAAGGATAATCCCAACTTTTTAAAAGTTAAAAGAAAATATCATCTTCCAGAGAACTTTATTCTCTTCCTAGGAACGATTGAGCCGCGCAAGAATTTAGTTGGCCTTTTACGCGCTTTTTATCTTTTAAAGAAAAAACATAAAATTAAAGAAAAATTAGTCATTGCCGGAATAAAAGGCTGGCTTTTTGAAGAAGTTTTTGAAGCGAATAGAAAATTAGGCTTTAAAAAAGATGTTATTTTTACAGGGTTTGTGGCAGACCGCGATAAGCCCTATTTGTATAATCTTGCTAAAGTTTTTGTTTATCCGTCTTTTTATGAGGGTTTTGGCTTCCCGCCCTTGGAAGCCGCGGCCTGCGGCACGCCAGTGGTGACTTCAAATGTTTCTTCTTTGCCAGAAGTGATTGGCTCTGGGGGCATTTTAATAAATCCATTTAAGCCGGAAGAAATAGCTGAAGCAATTTTAAGCGTCCTGGAGGATAAAGAATTTCGAGAAATTTTAGTTCAGAGAGGTCTTAAAAAAGCAAAAAAGTTTTCTTGGGAAAAGTGCGCAAGAGAAACAAGAAAAATATTGTTAAATTGCTAATTGTTGACAGTTAATAGTTTGCGCCGAAAAAACCGCGAGTACTCGCGGTTTTTTCGGCGCAGGATTTTTATGCACTTTCATATGAAAGTGCATTCATAATTTTTAAAATAAAAGAGCATATACTCTGTAATATACTCTATCATTCATTTTTTAAGTAAGAAAAAGCCGAGAAAAAGAGGCGGGATTTTCTTTTTCTCGGCATCATAGATTATTTTAGAGCCTGCGCCAGAGCGCCAGCAATCGTTGCTAATGCCCCAGCTTTCCGGTAGGCATCACTGATTTCCAGCGCTGTCTTTCGAGCCTGCTCAAAATCCTGAGCTTCGTGAGAGACACCAGCAATCGTTGCTAATGCCTCAGCTTTCCGGTAGCCATCACTGATTTCCAGCGCTGTCTTTCGAGCCTGCTCAAAATCCTGAGCCTGCGCCAGAGCGCCAGCAATCGTTGCTAACGCCTCAGCTTTCCAGTAGCCATCACTGATTTCCAGCGCTGTCTTTCGAGCCTGCTCAAAATCCTGAGCC
>CAZYLA010000011.1:2480-16959 GCA_964648435.1 uncultured Candidatus Saccharibacteria bacterium | reverse complement strand
TCTGTTTCTTTCTCGGAAGGGACTTTAGATTCTTTTTGGGAAGTTTCAGTTTTTTTATCTTCTTCGATTAAGCTCTCTCTTTCTTGAACCGGCGTGCGCTTGATAACATTTTCAATCGCTCCCCAAATACACTCCCTATCTTTGGGAATTACGAGGGTTATCTGATCGCCGGGTTGGGCTTTAAAGTAAGTCACACTTGCTAGAAGAACCCTATAAGATTTTTCCGGAGTAACAACCTTATAATGCCCGTTTTCATCTACATTTAAGGTTCCAAGTACTTTTCGCCGTTCAACCGGTCCAATTTGCTTATAAATGAAAGTGCCATCGTTTGCAATAGTGAGTTTTAAAACATCGCCCTCGACAAGTTTTGACTTTGAGGCATAATTAGGTGGGACTTCATATTCTTGCCCATCCTCTCCTTGCATTTTTTCACCATCAAAAAAGCCCTTGATGACACGGCCTTCTTCTTGGGAGAGAGTTTTAGAAATTTTTGGTGAAGAAACTAACTCTTTTTCCTTTTTTTCTGCAAGAAGATTTCTTATTTCGGAAATAGATTCTTCAAGAGTAGAAAGACGTTTTTTTATATCATCTACGTCTTTTGGGTCTAATTCATCACCCATTTTTTTCTTTTTCTTTTACTTTTTGTTTACACTTTTATTTTAACATGTATCTTTAAAACAATGCAAGTAAACCCCTGCGTCAGTGCATTAGTGCGAAGATTTACTTCTCTCTTTCAAATCTTTCTAAAATATCATCTATTTCATGGGGTTCAATTTGGTCAGTTTTGTCCCGATAGCGTTCTTTTAAATACCCCTTGAGCTCAGCGGTGTTAATGCCGCCATAGCCATAGCGACTTTTTAAATCATGGTAGACCTTTTTTCTTTCAGAAGAAGAAAGTGAAGGAATTTCTCGTAAAATCCTTTTTAATCTTTGAGGAAAAATCCGCATAAATTTTCATTTTTATTTCCTAATTCTTAATATGGCGGCTATGCCGCCATCCAGCTCCAGCTTTTGCGCGGAGCGCGCAAAAGCTGGAGCTGGATTTAGAATTTAGAATTTAGAAATTAGAAATTTATTATCTTCTTGTTTCTCCGCCAAACTCTGTTTCCAATTTTTCACTACTTGGAATTGAACGAAGCCCTTCTTTTATCTCTGCTTCAACCTCTTCCCGGGGCCGGCCGTATTTTTTTTGGGAAGCTTTTAAAAGCGCTTCTTTCTTTTTAGAATCAAAACCTTCTTTTGGGGGTAGAGTTTTTATACTAAATGGCCTTGTAGGCGCTCCATCTACAAGAAGACGAATATAGCCATGAGCAAAGTCAAGATTAATTAAATCTTGAGCGCTGAAAACCGGCTCAAATTCTTTTTCCATAAATTCTGCATCTTCAGCCCCAATTCTAAACGAAAGAATAGTGCCGACATTTCCGATAACTGCCTCGCGAATCTCATCAGAAAGCTGGCCAATAAATTGATGAGTTATATTCAAGCAAAGCCGGTATTTCCTTGCTTCTGACAAGATTGTGGCAATACTTTCAGTAATAAAGTTCTGAAACTCATCAATGTAAAGATAGAAATCACGACGTTCTGCTTCTGGTACTTGAGCCCGGGCCATTGATGCCATCTGAAGTTTGGTCACTAAAATCATTCCCAAAAGAGCACTATTTATTTCCCCGACTTTTCCTTTTGACAGATTTACTACTAGAATTTTTCCCGTGTCCATAATTTCTTTAAAATCAAAAGCAGAGCGGCGCTGGCCAATAATATTCCTCATCATTCTATTTTCAACGAACCGACCAACCTTACTAATAATATACCCTAATTTTTCAGATTTATGAAATTCGCTTGTCTTGGCTTCTTCTTTTTCCCAGAAATCCCGCACAAGGGGGTCAGTCACTTTTACAAGTTTTTCTCTTACAAAAGCAGGGTCAGTAAATATCCGCGGGATTTCGCAAATAGTCCCTGGTTTTTCTCTGTCAGCCATTAAGGTCAGCATCGCGTTTCGCATATTGTGTTCAAACATGGGACCGATAACTTCTGGGGGAAAGAGTTTTTCAAAAATACGAATCATTTCCGCAACTGCAAAATCTTTTTCTTCATCAGTTTTATATTCAAGCATATTAAGTCCAAGGGGAACTTCTGTATCTCCGGGATTAAAGATAACAACATCTTCAAACCTCTTTTTGGGGATATATCCCAAAATATCCTCGGCTAAATCACCGTGCGGGTCAATAATACCAACCCCCATTCCATTTTCAATGTCCTGAATAAGCATATTTTTAAAAAGTGTTGTTTTACCGGTGCCTGTTTGGCCAATCATATAAAAATGGCGGCGGCGGTCATTTTTTTGAAGCCGAACTTCACGCTCTTTTCCGCGATAAACATTAATTCCCAGTAGAATTCCTTCTTTTGGCAGTTCAACCGGCGCCGCTGCTTCTCGTGCACCCAGCCAGTTAATAGCAGGGACTTCGCTTATTGGCAAGGGAAAATGAAAAAGAGATGCAATTTCTTCAGTGTTTAGAAGAAAGGAATGTTTTTCTTCAAAATTTCTAAAAATATAATTAAAAACTTGGCGCTTTTTCAGAAAAACTTTTACTTTGCCGGGGTGATTTGCAAGAGGTGAGGCAAATTGGCTAAAGACACCCTCGAGCTGACTAATTTCAGCATTTGCCTCTTCTTTTGTTTTTCCGGAAGCGATTACCCGGCAGATTACCTTAAAAGTGGGTTTTTCAATCTTCTTTTGAATAATCTCTGCTATTTTTTCTTGAGCGCCCGAAAGAGGTGGCGGCGACATCTCGCTCATTTCTTCTTTTTTCTTCGGAGCAAGAGTTTCTTTTGTCCCTTTAGCAATTTTTCCTACTGTAGCAGTAACAGTTTCCTCGCCTAAAATTTCATTTAAAGTTTTGCCCTCATAAAGTTTCTTAATAATATTACGGCCCTTTTCAACTAAACTTCCATCGCTGGGTTGGACCAATAGCTGAACTGCAGCGCCGTTTCCTTTTTTAGTCCGATTAAGGGCAGTTAAAATAGAATCAAGTGGGTCTGCTTGAAGTTCCTCATAGGTTCTAATTGGCAGAATTGAGTTCTTGGCTGTTTTTATTACAGAGAGGGCAACTTCATCTCCAGGATTAAAAATCGTATAGTCTTGGGTTTCCTTAACTTCGGCATCAGGATAAAAAGAATGAATCTGTTCAGTAATAAATTCCAGGTAGCGCCTTGGAGTGGCAATGTAAAAAGAAATATAACCCGCAGGCAAGAGCGCTACTTCCAAAGATATATAGGGTTTGCCGTAAATGAATTTTTTAAAAGCACTTTTTTCTTTTAAAGAGGCGATTGTGCTCACAAACTGTTCAAAAACACTAATAAGTTCGCGAAAGTTTTTGCTTTCATCTTCTTTGTGAATTTCTTTAGGAATGCGGATCTCTAAAAGGCGCATATCAAGAACCCTAAAGAGCCGACCCCGCCTTTTCAAAAATTCCAAAATTAAATAAAGAACTAAGACAATAATAAAAACTATCACCAGAAGAATAATAATTCCCGGCAAAAAGAAAGAAATATCTTTAGCTAAGAAAGTCATATTTAAACTTTTAGTTTTGTATCAACAACCCCTTTTAAAGTGCTTTTAGTTTGTCCTGTTTGATTAAGGAATCGTAAAAATCACTCACAAGATGATCGTGAAAAATATCTAAAAGATAAGGATCATTGAGTTTTTTGGCTACTCCTGTTGCATAATAAACTCCTTTTTCACTTGCCAACTTTAAAAGGGCCTCCACTCGGGCTTTTTCTTCTTTAATCGCGGCAATTTTGGCAGTATCACCTTTCATCGCCCTCAAAGCCGTTTTTTTAGGGGGCGCCTTGGAAACTGCTTCTTTTTTTAGAGCAGTAATTTCTTGTTTAATTACTTTTTCAGTCCTTTCCGATTCTTTAAATTCTTTTCCTTTTTCAATAATCTTTTTTTCAAGCCGGCCCATCTCGGGTACCACTTCTTTCGGCACTTCCCTCTCCTCAAATTGTTGTCTTCCGTTAGACATATTATTAAGTCAGCTTAACTTTATTATAGCACATTACAAAAAAACGAGAAAATGTGATATAATAAAGAAAAATCAAAATTTATATATTTTTAATATTTAATATTTTAACATGTCTTCTCTTGTCAAAACGACAACCCTATTCATTATTGTTTTGGCTATCGCCGCCTTTTTTCGTCTTCACTTAATTCAAGATTTACCCAATGGGCTCTTTCCTGATGAGGCAGCAAACGGGATGGACGCCCAAATGATTCTTAAAGGCCACCACACCCCGTTTTTTGAGCGCGGTAATGGTCGAGAAGCACTTTACCATTATCTCCTGGCAGTAAGCATTAAATTACTTGGCGTAAGTGTTTTTGGGGTTCATCTTGTCTCTGCAATTATCGGGATTTTAACGGTTCTTGCTACCTTTTTTATGGTCAAGGTGCTCTTTGGCTTAAGGCCGGCTTTTCTTGCTTCGTTTTTTCTGGCAACTTCTTACTGGCACGTTACCCTTTCTCGGGTCGGTTTTAGAAGTATTTTGGCACCGCTTTTCTTAACCTGTTTCTTTCTATTTTTAGCTTTAACAATTAAAGAAAAAAATACAAAGAAAAAATACTGGTACGCGGCATTAGCTGGAATCTTTTTAGGAGGAGGATTTTACACTTATCTTGTTTTTAGAGTCATTATTGGAATTTTGGGATTAATGCTTTTGAGTATCTTTATTATTAATCTAAAAAAAGTAAAGAAATTCCAATGGCTAAAAAGTTTTTGGCCCCAGGCAGGAATAATGCTCTTAGTAGCCTTAATAGTTTTAACGCCGCTTATTATTTATTTTTTTCAGCATCCAAAGCTTTTTCTTTTTAGGGCAGGCCATGTTTCTATATTTAATCCCGACTTAAATCACGGTGATATCCTCAGCACCTTTTTAGATGTTCTGAAGAAAACTTGCCTTTCATTTTTTACTATGGGTGACGATAATTGGCGCCACAATGTTTCTGGCTTTGCTTTTTTAAATCCCCTTGTAGCTTCATTTTTCGGAATTGGGTTTCTCTTCATTATCTCCCGACTTATAAAATTAAAAATTCTTTTTTTTAAAAATCGCGAAAAATTTCTCGCGAGTGTTAATTTTGAAAACTTAGCTTACTTTACTCTTCTCTTATGGTTTGTGTTAATGTTAGTGCCTGAGGTTTTAACTGCGGAAGGTATTCCCCATGGATTGCGTCTTATTGGTGTTATTCCGGCTATTTTTGTTATTGCCGCTCTTGGCGCTGAACTAGTCATTAAAAAAATTAAGCCGTTTGTTAAAACAAAATTTGCGCGGAACTTGTTTTTACTCATTGGAATAAGCCTTCTTTTTGAATTAGTCATCTATGACTATACTCTCTATTTCAAAATCAGCGCTAATTCTTCCCAGTTCTATTATGCTTACCGTTCTGATTTAACCAACGTTTCAAAATACTTGAATGAGCGCCAGAATAAAGAGAAAACATATTTAGTTCTTGATGAGTATTCTGTCCAAACCACTGATTTTTTAACTTCAAAGCTTGGAAAGCCCTATCAGCTACTTGACCCTGCCCTAAGTTATCTTGTTGAACTTCAAAAAGGTGACCAAGTTATTTTTACTCAATCAACAATTTTTGATGCTGCAAAATTTGAGGAATATCATCCCGAAGCAAAGCTTGTCAGAGAAGACAAAAACAAATGGGGAGAAAAGATAATGAGGGTTTATGAACATTAAAAGTCGAAAATCGTTATATCGAAATTAGAGACTTGTAATCGATAATCGAAATTCGAAAGTCGTTTTCGATCTTCCATTTTCGAATTTCTATTACAAATTTCGATTTTCTATACAACGAATTTCTAATTCTTACAATGAAACCTAAAACCAAATTCTACCTGATATTCGTTTTAATTCTCGTCTTAGCTACTTCCCTGCGTTTTTATAATATTACCGCAACTTCACTTTGGCATGACGAGGCGTTTTCAGCTCTTCTTATAAAATATCCTTGGAGCGAAATGTTCTATCGGATTGGCCTGGACGTCCATCCAGCGCTTTATTATATTATCTTACGGCTTTGGTATTACTTTTTTGGCGATTCTCTTTTTTCTTTAAGAGCTTTTAGCGCAATTTTTGGAATTCTGACTGTCTGGGGTGTTTATCTTCTAACTAAAGAAGTATTCAACCGTAAAAAGCTAGCTCTTCTAGCCGCGTGCTTTGTGGCTGTAAATCCTTTTCAGATTATTTACAGTGTTGAGGCACGAATGTACACTCTTGGAACTTTCATCCTTATCTTTGCATCGTACTTTCTTATAAAGGCTCTAAATTCTGGAAAATTCAAAGATTGGGTCTGGTACGCCATTTTTTTAGCCGCCAGCTTTCATATTCACTACTTTCTTTTCTTTTCTGTCTTTGCCCATTTTGTTTATATTCTTTATTGGATAATTAAAGGTTACCGTTTTAATATAATCTCCTGGTTTAATGACAAAAAGTTTTTATCATTTTGCGGTTCTTGGATTTTTGCTGGAGTTTTATTTTTACCCTGGCTTTCTTGGTTCTTACGTCAGGTCCGCCAAGTTCAAGAGCAATACTGGATCCCAAAAATGGGCTGGCTTTCCGTGCCCTCAACTTTTTATAAAATGATTACTGGCGGAGACATTAATTCTGAAAAATATTGGTATGTTGCTATTTTTGCATTTTTTCTGGGACTTGTAATTATTACTTATGCTCTTAAAAAATCAAGGACAGAAGCAGGATGGTTTATGCTTTTAATGCTTGGTGTGCCGTTTACCCTTGCGATTTTAATGTCTTTAAAAACCTCTCTTTATCTAGATAGATACTTTGTTTTTGCTTCGCTTTTTTATTTAATTTTAATTGCTGTTGCTATATTTTATATTCCCAATAAGAAAATTGCTGGTGTCTTAATAGCTTTTTTTCTCATTTTAAGCTTTGTAAGTTTTACTTATAACTGGGCAAGTTTAAATGTTAAAGAAAAGCCTGGTATGGCAGGCGCAGCTAAATATCTCAATCAAAAAGCGACCAAAGAGGATAAGATTTTAGTTGGCTCCTCATTCATTTTTTTTACATTTCGTTATTACAATCAAACTAATATCGAACCAAAATTATTTGTGCCCGGTGAATTACCGCATTTTTCTGGAAGCGCGCTTCTTGCTTCAAAAGACGATCCCCAAAAACTTGAAAATACTTTCAAAGATTTTAATACAGAAGTAAAAAGCAAGGACACAGTTTGGGTCTTGTGGACCACTGGCTTTGGTGCTTCAAAGCCAAAAGAAATCCCTTTAACCTGGCGCGAAACTGAAGAAATAAGTTTTCAAGATGTTTATGGCTACCGTGGTCAGATTATTGTAAGTAAATACCTCATACCATAAAAATTCAAAAATCAAAAAGAATTATAAAATAATATCTAAATTTAAATCTAGATAAAAAAATGGCCCTGGAATATTCCAGGGCCATTGTCTTTGTCAGTTTAGAAAGGTCAAAATACCTACAGCTAAGTTTAGTATTGTGGTTATGGTCTTTGTACTAATCCATCCATTTTAATCTGGTTTTTACTTCTTTAGAAAGCTCCTGATATTGAGCAGAACTAGTAATGGAAGCAACTTCTGGTGTAAGATACTACTCTAAGATGTTCATACTACAACTAGAATACCCACCTTTCATAGTTTTTTCGACTTTCTAGACCGTTTACCATTTACTGTTTACTCTTTTAACCTTTCCTCCTCTTCAGTGAATGATGGATAATAAAAAACCTTGTTTTCAACGCGGAGGTCAATATATTGGAGTTGCTCGCGCTCCTCTTGGGTAATTACTTCAGCGAGTGTTTTTTTAAGGGCTAAAACTTGGCTTTCAACAGTGCGCTGAATGTCAAAATAAATTAAAATATTGTCTTTGACACGAACGTGAACTTCGCGACTCGCAAAAGCCGGGATGCTGATTTCAATAATTTCAAGTTCTGTTTCGGCTGGCAAAACCTCTTGGAGTTTTAAAACAAAATCCATAAAGCGAGGTGATAAAACCTTATCCCCAATTTCTATTTTCTTATTCGAACCTTTATTTTCAATAATTGGCAACGCGGTTACTGCAAGCCGAGTTAAAGAAACTTCTTCAAATGCAAAGCTATCTGCGTCTAAGAAAAAATAATGCTGACCAGAATGAATAATTGCAACAGGCTCCTTTTCAGATGCTTCGATTTTAATAATTCCGGGAAGTTTTCGGCAAACGCGAACCGATTTTAAAAGATAAAACTTTTTCTCAAGTTCTTTCTCTGTTTTTGAAGCCCTGAAAAGGAAAATATTTTTAATGCGCATTCCTTCAACTTTCTCTTCAACTTCGTCCTCAATATTTTCAATAATACTTTCCCGAACGCCAGTAACAGCAACATCAGTTATTTCAAAATAGCGGCTAATAAAAAGAAAATAAAAAATTGCCCCTGCAAGGACAATAGTGATTAAAATAAAAATTATTCTTTCCCAAAAAGAAACCGGTTTTTTAAATGTAAACTTTGGTTCTTTAGTATAAACCTCACGGCCCTCAAAAGCTCTTCTTTTAAAAAGCTCGTCTAAGTCGCGAGAGCGCCGCCTTCTTTTTTTAAAAAACAGACCCATATACCAATTTTCAATTTTCATTGAATTTTCAATTGATAAATTTTCAAAAAAGTTTAAAAATCAAAAATTTAATATATGGCCTTGCCATTTTTGATATAAACCCGAGGAATGCTCTTTGGAAGACGCGTCACAATTTCATAAGAAATAGTATTAATCTTTTGAGCAAGTTCCTCTGTCAAAATTTCTTCCTTACCTTGGCGACCAATTAAAACCACTTCGTCGCCAGCCATTACATCTTTTAAATAAGAAACATCTGCGGTGGTTAATTCCATACTAATGCGGCCAATGACCGGTGCTCTCCGGCCTCGAATTAAAACTTCTGCCCTGTTAGATAAACTTCTGTCATAACCATCAGCATAACCCACTGGAATAACGGCCACCTTGGTTTTTCGAACGGTTTTATAAGTGCAACCATAACCAACACAGTGATTTTTAGGGAGGGTTTTTACTTGGGCAATTTTTGTTTTAAAAGAAAGAACTGGTCTTATATCCGCAAGCCCCCGGGGGAAATATCTGCTGAACGGCGAAAGACCATAAAGAACAATCCCTGGACGCACAAAGTCAAAATAAGAAACTGGCAGAGTCATTGCAGCAATACTATTGTCAATATGAATTTCTTTAAAAGTAATTCGATTTTTCCTGAGTTTGGCAATCAAATCCTTAAAGGTTTTTAGTTGAGTTGCTGTTAGAACTGATTTTGGATCATCAGCCGAAGAAAAATGACTAAAGACTCCTTCAATCTCAATCCCGGGCATTTTCTTAAGCGCCTTTACAAATGGAAGTGTTTTTTCCGCTAAAACGCCAAGACGGCCCATACCAGTATCAACTTTAAGATGAACAGGAACTTTCTTGCATTGCTTTTTCGCTTCTCTGGAAAGCACCTTTGCCACACTTAAATCAAAAACGGCAATACTTGCCCCTGTTAAAACCGCTCTTTTTGCCTCCTCAGGAAAAACCGACCCCAAAATTAAAAGCGGCGTTTTCACGCCCGCTCCCCGGAGTTCTTCGGCTTCTTCAACAGAAAATATGGCTAATTTTTTTGCCCCTACATCAATTAACTCCCTTGCGACTGGTAAAACACCGTGGCCATAAGCATTTGCTTTTATAACTGGCATTATATTAGTGTGGCGGGGAATTTTTTTCTTAACCTCAAGAAAATTATGCCGAAGATTATCAAGATTAACTTCAATATAAGTTTTGTGCATAATCTAATATGTATAATTAGAATTTAGAATTCCTCGGAAGCTTCACTTCTCGAGCATGCGGTTGGCCTGGTATTATTTTTAAAAAATGTTTTATCTAATAAGCCAACTGTTTTATTTCCGGCGCATAACTTCTCTATTTTTAAAACAATGTTTCCCTATGCGCCTCCAATACGGCCTCGAAATGAAGCTTCCGAGGAATTCCAGCTTTTTATTATTTTACTCTTTTTTAATTTCTTTTAAACCACCCGTATATTTTTGTAAAACCTCTGGGACTTTTATACTGCCGTCCTCCTGTTGATAGTTTTCAATTATGCCAATCAATGTGCGGCCAATTGCAAAAGCAGTCGCGTTTAGGGTATGAACCAAACGAACTTTATTGTCTTTGCCGCGATAGCGGGTTTTGAGCCGCCGGGCTTGAAAATCAGTGCAACTTGATGCCGAATGCGTTTCCCGGTATTTTTTCTCACTTGGTAGCCACATTTCCAGATCAATTGTTCTCGCTGCGGGATGGGCTAAATCGCCGCTGCAGCCCTCAACTAAACGATAAGGAATCCTCAAGGCACCAACTAATTTTTCCTGAAGAGAAACAAGATTCTCAAGTTCTCTTTTTGATTCGGTAGGGGTTGCAAAAACAAACATTTCTAATTTATCAAACTGGTGGACTCGCAAAATTCCCTTAGTGTCTTTGCCATAAGAACCAGCTTCCCGGCGAAAAGCAGTCGAAAAGCCAATATACCGAAGGGGCAAATCTTTCTCGTTTAAAATTTCATTCATATGCATGGCACCAATTGACTGTTCTGCTGTTCCTACTAAAAAGAGATTGTCTTTTTCAAGATGGTAAATTTCGTCACGAGCCTTATCTATATAACCCATAGCCCACATCGGCTCTTCCTTAAGCATTACTGGCGGAACTACAGGGATAAAATTTTCTTTAAGAAGTGTTTCCAGGGTAAACTGAACTAAGGCAAATTCTAATAAAACTGCTTCGTTTTTAAGATAGCCAAAACGCGTACCTGAAATCTTAGCCGCTCGTTTCACATCAATTAAATCCAAATCTTCGGCGAGCGTTAAATAATCCTTCGGTTTAAAATTAAACGGTTCAACTCCGCCTTTAACTTCTTTAATAAGTTTGTTATCTTTTTCATCTTTACCAACCGGCACTTCATCCAAGGGAAGATTTGGAAAAAGTGTGAGCTGCTTTTTAAGTTTTTCTTCGACCTCTTTAAGGTTGTTTTCCAATTCCTTAAGGTTTTTAGCTGCTTTTTTTACTTTGGTAATGATTTCTTCTCTTTTTTTCTTGTTTTTCATTTTCGCAATTTCACTAGAGGCCTTGTTTTGAAGTGCTCTGATGTCTTCAATTTTTGAAAGGAGCACTCGCCTTTTTTTATCCAAACCCAAGACTTCACCAATTTGTTTTTTGCTAATGCCGCGTGTTGCGAGTTTCTTTTTTGCCTCCTTTTCATTTTCTCGCAAGTATTTTATATTAAGCATAATTTTTAGAGTCCTAAGTCTTTTGAAATTGATTGCATTGCCTTAAGGGAAAGCTTTATAAAATCTTCTAAAGAGATATCAAGTTCTTCAATTGATTTTATTGCTTCCCTATCTGCGCCGGCGGCAAAACTTTTTTCTTTGAACTTTTTTAAAACTGATTCTGTACTTACAGAAGCAAGTTTTTTGTCTGGCTGAACTAGAGCACAGGCAACAATTAAACCAGTGATGGGGTCAACTGCATATAGTGCTTTTTCTAGTTTCGTCTCTCGAGGAAGATTTAATTTATGATTATGGGCCTTAACTGCATTGCAAATTTCTTCGCTAAGTCCTTTTTCTTTTAAAATTTTAGCAGCAATAATGCCGTGTTTTTCAAAATCATCTTTTGTTTCTTCCCAATCAATGTCATGCAAAAGGCCAGCCAGAGCCCATTTTTCTTCGTTCTCTCCAAATTTTTTAGCCAAAGCTTGCATTATAGCTTCAGTAGCAAGAAGATGCTTTACCAGGTTTTCATTTTTAATTTTTGATTTTATAAGCAAGAGAGCTTCTTCTCGGGTCATGTTAGTTAAATATTTTTAATTATGAACTTCTTGTCTTGCGGTGGTGCCGCAAAGACGCAGGGTCATTTTTTGGCTTTAATGACGGAAAAAGAATTACATCCCTGATTGAGGTTGTGTTCGTAAAAAGCATTACCAGTCGGTCAATGCCAAACCCAACGCCGCCTGCTGGCGGCATTCCATATTCTAAGGCCTCAATAAAGCTCTTGTCCATCTTATGTGCTTCTCTGTCGCCCTTTTCTCTTTTTTTAAGCTGTTCTTTAAATCTTTGTTTTTGCTCCAAAGGATCGTTTAATTCAGAATAAGCGTTGGCAATCTCAATGCCAGCAATATAAAGTTCAAATCTTTGAGTGCTCTCTTGTTCTCCCTCACATGTTTTTGCAAGCGGCGAAACCTCTTTGGGGATATCAATAATAAATGTTGGCTGAATAAGTTTTTCCTCAATTTGGGTCTCAAAAAGCTTGTCTAAAATTTTACCTCTTTCTTGAGTAAAATCAAGTCTGACTTTTCTCTTTTTTAACTCGGAAACTAACTTTTCTTTGGTTTTAAATTTATCAATATCAAAATCGAGTTCCTTTCTAAGAATCTCTTTAAAAGAAATTTTCTGCCATGGCTTTCCAAAATCAATTTTTTTGCCACGATAAGAAAAAGCGAGACCTCCAAGAACTTTTTTAGCAGTATATTTTAAAAGTTCCTCTGTGAATTTCATAACATCATTGTAATCAAAATAAGCGGTGTAGATCTCCAGCAAAGTATATTCAGGATTATGTTTAGCTGAAAAACCTTCATTTCTAAATGTTTTTGCTAATTCAAAAACTTTTTCAAAACCACCAACAAGGAGTTTCTTTAAATAAAGTTCAGGCGCAATTCTTAAAAAATAATCCTGGTGGTAAGCCTCAAGATGAGTTTTAAATGGTTTTGCCAAGGCGCCACCAGCAATCTCTTGGAGAGTTGGCGTCTCCACTTCAATATAGTTATTATCAGTTAAAAAGTCCCTTAAGGCATCAATAATTTTGCTTCTCTTGATAAAAATTTCACGGCTTCTCTCATTGGTCAGAAGATCTAAATAACGATGCCGATAGCGAAGCTCGACATCCTGAAGCCCTTTCCATTTTTCAGGAAGCGGCTTTAAGGTTTTGGCAAGCATTCTAAAATTTTCTGCAAGAAGAGTTTTTTCACCCCTTTTTGTCTTAAAGAAAGTTCCTTTAACTTCAATAAAATCACCGATGTCAAAATTTTTAAAGAAATTATAATCTTTTTCACCAACCTTGTCGCGCTTTAAATAGACCTGGGCAGTGGCCGTGGCGTCTTTAATATGAAAAAATGTTGAGCCGCCGTGCTCCCGAATAGTCATAATTCTACCCGCCAAGATAATCTTTTCTTTATTTCTTTCTAGAACTTCAAAATCTTTAAGCGCCTTAGAAAGAGTATGAGTTCGTTCTGTCTTGGCGGGGTATGGATCAAGGCCTGCTTTTTTAATATTTTCAAGCTTTTTTAATCTTGCTTTTTTAATTTCTGCGAGTGATTTTTTCATAAATGTGAGTTAGTGCTTTTATTGTAATACAAAATGCCCAATTTGAAAAGTTATAAAAAGAGAACCATTTTTAAAATGACAGAAGCTGTCATCCCAAAATTCCCCGCAAGCTAGTGCGGGGAATTTTGGGATTTGGAAATTGAAAATTAAGAGACAATGCTTATTCCACTTTAACTATCCTATAAGTTATTTTCCCGCTTGGGGTCTCAAGAACAGCTTCTTCGCCCTCTTTTTTGCCAATAATTAATTTTCCAAGCGGGGACTCGTTTGAAATTCTGCCTTCGGTGGGGTTAGCTTCACTTGAGCCAACAATAAAATATTTGACTTCCTGACCATTCATTTTCAAAACTACAGTTGAGCCAACTTGAACAGAATCGGCTTTTTTATTGTTATTTTCAATAACTTTAGCGTTGTTAATTGTTGCTTCAAGCTGGGCAATTTTCTCTTCAAGCCGACTTTGTTCTTCTTTTGCCTCTGCATATTCTGCATTTTCTGAAAGATCGCCCTGTTCTTTGGCAACCTGAATCGCCTCGGCAACTTCCCGACGCCGGGTTGTTTTTAAATATTTAAGGTCTTCTTTTAACTTTTTAAGACCCTTTTTTGTGACAAAAACTTGATTTCCCATATCCCATAACTAACTTTTTAACAAATCAAAAAAACCTTCCTATAAACCCCGCATCTATAAAGGAATGACATATAGCGCGTGTTGATTTCGGTGCTTTATATCAGTCCTTTATTTATAAGTGCGGGGGTAAAAATAAGTTATCCACAACAATAGAAATATTATAACAAATTGAATTTCTTTGTCAAATCATATTTTAGGATTAATTTTCTTTTACATTCAGAGATTTGCTAAATATTTATTACCTTCATAAACTCCTTGCCTCGCCGCCTTGCCCCGCACCAATTTGAAGAAATTACTTTTTCTTTAATTAAAACATAAGCCGGAGGCGGTTCCGCGCAAAAAGCTATCACTATATACCAAAAAAACTATCTCGAAATTTGGTGCTGGGGCCTTGCCCCGCACCAATTTGAAGAAATTACTTTTTCTTTAATTAAAACATAAGC
>CAZYLA010000011.1:0-2380 GCA_964648435.1 uncultured Candidatus Saccharibacteria bacterium | reverse complement strand
CGGAGGCGGTTCCGCGCAAAAAGCTATCACTATATACCAAAAAAACTATCTCGAAGTTTGGTGCTGGGGCCAAATTTAAAATTTAGCAGTCAATTTTACTAAGTTCTCAAATATCATTGCCACGGTCATAGGACCAACTCCACCAGGAACAGGTGTGATTGCGTTTACTTTTTGGGAGACGCTTTCAAAATCTGTGTCTCCTTGGAGCTTATTGCCAACCTTAGAGATTCCAGCGTCGACAACAACCACTCCCCTCTTAACCATATCTGCTTTTATTAAGCCGGGCTTGCCAACGCCAGTGATTAAAATATCAGCCTTTTGAGTAACTGCTTTTAAATCTTCTGTAAACTCATCAGCGGATTCAACATCCAAACCTTGAGTTTCTAAATATTTAATAAGCGGCTCTCCCACCAAAAAACCCCGGCCGACCACAACAATCTTTTTACCCCGCACCTTTTTACCAATAAGTGCCTGAAAGGCACTTAATACTTTTAAATAAATCGGCAAAGAAGTGCGAGGTTTATTTTTTAAATCAATCTTATACTCTTTTAAAAGCCGCAAAATGCCGGCCACAGTTGGTGGTAAAAGAGCATTTTTCTGGCCAATCCGACTGCGACTATTTTGACTCAAAACATCTACGTCCATTTTTAGAGGGATTAAATTTAAAATTTCTGACTGATTTTTCTTTAGATGGAAAGGTAAAGGCAGCTGAATAATTATTCCAGTTGGTTTTTTAAAAACAACATTATTTATTTCTTCTTTGAGTTCTTTAACAGAAATTTCTTCTCTAATTTTTTTAAGTTCAAAGGAAACACGAAGTTCTTTAGCTTTTTCTTCTTTTTGTTTAATGTACATGAGCGATGCCGGATTTTCACCAACTAAAATCACCACAAGCGAAAGTTTTAAATTCTCCTGCTGAATTTTTTTCTTTAAATCTTCCAAGATTTTTTCTGACAATTTTTTCCCGTCTAAAATTATCATTTTAAAGTTTTAAGCTTTAAACTTATTTTTTAAAGAACCATTCAAGAATCTCCTTCGCAATTGGGAGTGCTTCCTTTGAGCCGCCTTTGCCTTCCTCAACTAAAACCACTAAAACAATTTCTGGATTCTCATACGGTGCAAAACAGGAAAACCAAGAATCAAAAACGTCTTCCTTGCCAATTTCCGCAGTCCCAGTTTTTCCGGCAACACTAACATTCAAATCATTAAGTGAACTCGCAACCCCACTTGTAACTGCTGACCGCATCCCTCTTCTAACAATATCAAAAATTTCTTTTGAGGCAATGTTATTTTCTATAACGACTGGTCTTTTATAAGTGGTGAGTTTTCCTTCACTGCTGACAATCTCAGAAACTATTTGGGGCTGATATAATGTGCCACCATTGGCAATCGCGCTTATGTAAGCTGCTACTTGTATAGGAGTAACAAGAAGATCTCCTTGACCAATAGACAGATTATAAGTATCGCCAATATACCACTCTTTCTTTTTAAAGCTTTTTTTCCATTTGGGAGTAGGGATAAACCCTTCTTTTTCACCAGGAATATCAATACCTGTTTTGGCCATAAAACCGAATTTTTTTAAGTATTTGCCGGTTTTTTCAGCACCAACACCTTCTCTTTCTTTAGTACCGCCGATAACTGTATAAAAATAACTATTGACCGATTCAGAAATTGCTTTAATTATATTTGTCGGGCCGTGCCCACCTTCTTTCCAATCTTTAAAAAACCATTTTCCTATTTTAATACCTCCGGTAGAGTTAATGATTGTCTTTTCAGTGACAACCCCTTCTTTCAAAGCGGCAACAGCCATTAAGGGCTTAATTGTTGAACCGGGTGAATATGTCCCCGCAATCGCCCGATTAAAAAGAGGTTTTTTCTCATCATTAAGAAGACGGGCGTAATCTTTCTCGCTAATCCCCATTGAAAATAAATTATTGTCATAAGTTGGCAAACTGTAAAGTGCTCGCACAGCGCCGTTTCGGGGATCCATTGCTACCACTGCAGCTGCTTTTTCATCTTTTAAACGTCGCTCTAGAATCTCAGCGATCTTTTTCTGAAGTTCTAAATCAATATTTAAAATAAGATTATTTCCGGGAACTGCTTTTTTTATACCCAAGCTTTTTTGAATCTCCCCAGTTGAATCAACTTCAAACCTCTCCTCACCATGTTTTCCTCGAAGTTCATTTTCGTAAGCGGCCTCAATCCCTGTTCTCCCAATAACATCAGATAGAAGATAACAATTTCCCCTTTCACATTTTTTTCCTAGTTTTTCCCATTCTTCTTTTGTTAGAGGACCAGAATAACCCAAGATATGCGCTAAAGCTTTACTCTCACTATATTCTCTCCTTGCTCTTTCTTGGATTTCAATACTCATAATTGA
>CAZYLA010000010.1:0-18351 GCA_964648435.1 uncultured Candidatus Saccharibacteria bacterium | reverse complement strand
TTTCTTAGTCAGCGGGTGTGTCCTATGCAGGAGAGGGGCCCCGTTTTTTAAAATATTGTTAGGAGTGCCTGTTTGAAACTCATAAGTAATTATTTCTCTTTCTCCCCCCTCGCCTTGCTTTTCTAACTGAATACTATTAACAGGATTTGAAATAGAGCCACTGTAAACAAGCTTGCTCTCACGGATATCGCGCGCCATTTGCTCTAAAACCGGCCGAATAAGGCGTTGGACTTCTTGAGCGCCAGAGGTTCTGCGCTGACTACTAATAACTGCCATAAAAATACCTGCTACAGTAACAACCAATATTAAAAGAATACCAATTGCAACAACAAGCTCCATTAAAGTCACTCCTTTTTCTTTTTCCCGGCTAATATCTTTAAACATTTTGTTACTGCCAAAAAGCAAATTCTTTCTCTAAATTAATTGTATTTGTCTGACCAGTCGTGGTTACCCACGTAACAACAACATTAACAACTAACATATCCTCCTCTCCTTCTGTTAGAGTAACTGTTCTTTGAAATGGCGTCGGACTGCCGCCATTGTGATTGTAAAGAAGGCCTTGAAGATAAAGTCGGGAATCTCCCTCTTCAAGATTCTTACTATTGTAATTAACAATATATTCTTTGCCCGGGATCCATCCGTAATCCTCCCAATAAATTCTTCTGTTATCATCATCTTTAAAGAGCCATGTCTGGCGAATATTTTCAACTACTTCTATGCCTTCCCGGGCAAGATTGTAAGCAATAATCTCATCTTCGCTTACTTTTGTTGTCCTTAAAACGGTGGCAAATAAAGCCATAATTGCTACTAAGGCAACGGCGACTATGCCCAAAGCAACCACAATTTCTAACAAAGTAAATCCTCCCCTAATGGCTGAAGTTGTGCCAAAACTTCTTAGTGAAGAGGGAAGTCCTTTTTTAATTTTTTTCTTATAAATCATTTTTTACTCTTGGGGCTCGACAACCTCAACTAAGCCATTCGTATTAATTGATATTAACTTTATTTGCTCTGGTTTATCCCTTAAGGCAAGCGAGATAAAGACTTGGGACCTAGAAGTTCCTTGCATAATGGAAACTTCGTCTGTGCCTGTCTCAAAAGTAATATGAAGAGGGTTACCATGATTAGCATTAGCAAAATAAACATGTTCATTAAGATGATTTGTAATAATTGTGTAATCGCTTCTTTGGTCGTACCGGCCGTTTTTGTTTTTATCAACAAAGAGCAAATACTCTCTTGGATAATCACCCTGATATTCTAGGTAAAAACCAAAAATTTCCGGAACTTCGCCTTTAATTTCTTTACCGCTCATGGCATAAGTTTGAACAAGTTTAATATCACTCGCCACTTTCTCGGCTTCTGAATTTAGCTCTGTTAAACCCTGGTATCTCCGGTAATTAGCCAAAACAGCTATTATTAAAACCAGAATAATTCCAATAATGACAACTAATTCAATTAAAGTGAAACCAGCTTTCTTTTTTTTAAAAAAATATTCTAAAAAAGCCATGTTTTTCCACAACCTCTCTCATCATTATTACATTACAATTATAACATAAGATTAAAATACCAAGCAAGAAGCTCTCTGCCAAAAAGAAGCGTTAAAATAGCAGCCACGCTTAAAAAAGTACCAAAAGGAACTTCGCTTTTGAGATTTTTAATTTTTAAAAGAATTAAAACAATACCAACAATAGCACCGGTAACAAATGCTAAAAAGAAAGTGACAATAATAAGGGGGTAGCCAACCATAAAGCCCAAAAGAAGGGCAAATTTAACATCGCCTGCACCCATGCCCTTACCTCTTGTTAGAAGCAAAATGAGCCCCAAAAAGCCACTGCCAAGTAAGGCGGCAATAATCGCACTAAGCGGGCTTGTCCCAGGCATAAAAGTAATTGCCGGTAAAGAAATAAAAAGACAAGTAAAAACAATTCTGTCCAAAATAAGATAGTGCTTAAGATCATAGACAAAAATAATAATGAGCGCGCTGGCAAAAAAACAATAATAAAAAAGGGTAATGAGAAAAAGTCCGGGACTTTCTGCAAAATCAATTAAGGAAGCCGTCCGCCATAGAAAGGCGGCAAAAAGCACGCCAGTAGCAAGCTCCACAAAAGGATACTGAATTGAGATTTTTTTTTGGCAATAGCGGCACTTGCCTTTTAAAAGCATAAAACTCACAACAGGGATTAAATCAAACCACCGCAGGGTTTTTTTACACTTAGGGCAGCGCGAGCGGCCCCATAAAAATTTCTCCCCGCTTTTTACCCGGCAAATAACTACATTCAAAAAACTCCCTACAAAAAGTCCAAAAACAAAAATTAAAATATAAAATAAAATCATTTTATTTTACCTCGCATCTATAGTGGACTGGCACTCTGCGCCAAAATCAACACAATATGTCAGTCCGCTATAGATGTAGAGCTCACAAAAATATTTTTACGAAATTGGAAATCTTTAAAGGCATCTTTATTTAAATTTTGTTTAGCCCCCTTTTTAAATAAATAATACCCATCGCCCCAGTAAACTACCCCGTAGTTTTGATCCTCGAACATTTTCTCAATCTCTTTAATCCAATCTTTAACACTTATCTGAAGCGCATAAGGAAATTTAAAAATTTGCCTGGGGTTTTCTGCATAAGGATCAAATAAATCAACTAAAACATACTCTGCCTTGTGAGTTTTTTTAGGAAAGACATAAATCTCTCGACGCTCTGAAAAATGGGGCCCTAAATTATGCTGGACAGACAAAGAACTTTCTTGAGGAATCAATCCTTTAATGTCTTCTATCTCTAAAGCATTCTGTGAAGGTAAGTAGTCGCGAAAAGTATACCTTAAAGAAAACGGGGTAACGCTGAAAAAAAGAACTGAAATTATAGCGAAGCAAATCATCATTAAGGTGATGTAAATCTTTTTCTTGATTCTTTCCAAAGCATAAATAGCGGCAAAAAATATAAACGGCACAATCGCCACCGAATGATAAAAAGAAATATCTGCCATCATTAAATTGCTACTTAAAAGGTTTGCCCCTATTATTGGGATAACAATCAAAATAAGTGGCGATAAAAGGGGGAGAAAAGCAAGCGGGAAAAAAAGTCCAAAAATATACTCCCCAAATTTTCCCTTAAAAGCTAAAAACTCTAAAACTTTTAAAGGATGGAAAACAATATTTTTTAGTATGGAAAAAGTATCGTCTCCAAGCCAGTGATAACGACTTAAAGCGGACTCTTCATTGTTGTTAAAATAAGGAATTAAAAATGAGGTGATAATTATAAACCAAATAACTGAAGACACCATTAAAAAAAGAGAGGTTTTTCTAAAACGATTTTTTAAGAATGCGTAAGTACTAAGGGTAAAAACCAGCAATGCAATTTCCTCCTGACAAAAAATAGCCAGTAAAGAAAAAAATAAGAAAAGCTTCTCTTTCTTTAAAACCAAAAAATAGAAAGCAAAAGACAAGAAAAAAGCGCCTAGGGCAATCTGATGAAAATCGTAAAGAAGAGCATTGTGAACTACAGGATAAGAAAAATAAAGGATTAAAAACAAAAGTCCGTAAAGGTTACTTTTTAACTTTCTTCTGGCTACCTCGTAAATCGGGAGGCCAGAAAGACCAATTGCCAGACTTTGAAAAAATAAAAGAAAATCTATTTTAAGTCCCAGGGCGTAGAAAGGGACAAAAACCAAGAGAATGGGGCTAAAATGGTCACCAAGATAAGAACCGGTTTGCCAAAGGTTAGAGGTTGTTTGAAAAAAATTGCCGTGGAGAGTATTCCAAATTACTTGGTCAATATTACCAAGGTCGTGAAGATAAGATTTCAGGGCGTAGTGACGATTCACTGAAAGAATGGTAAAAAACAGTATAAAAATAACAAGAAGAATGTACTTGCCCTGAATAATCTTTGCAGTCATTATTTGCGGTTTTGAAATTTTATCCGTATCGGCGCCCATAAGCCTTTCATTAGTTGTTTAACTCCTAATTTTGACTTCCCTTTTTGCCGGTCTCTAAAAACAAAGGGGATTTCTTTAATACGCGCATTATTTTTTAAAAGATAATAAAGATACTCTGCTAAAATGGAGGGATCTCTAGCTTTAACTGTTTGAAAACCAAGACCATTAAGTTTTGAAACTCGATATGCCCGAAAGCCCGAGGTACAATCTTTAATGTCCGTCCAAAAGACCAATCTTAAATAGCAATTAGAAAAATAAGTAATTATTTTTCTCACTAAACCTCTCTCGTCGCCACCACCTTTTACAAACCGTGAACCAAAAACAGCATCAAGATTTTCATTTCTTATTGTATCAACAATTTTTAGTAAAACTTCTGGGGAATGCGAAAAATCAGCGTCCATTTCAACAAGAAAGTCAGCTCCAATTTTTCTGGCATATTCAAGCCCTGTCAAAGACGCTGCCCCACGACCCTCCCTTTCTGCTTTAACAATCAAATGGACATTCTTAAATTTTGAGAGAAGTTTTTCAACTATTAAGGCTGTTCCATCGGGCGAATTATCATCAACCACTAAAACCTCAAGGCCAGGATAATTTAAAGAAAGAATTTCTAAAATCAGCTCTTTTATATTTTCTCTTTCGTTAAATGTTGGAAGGAGGATTAGTGCCTTTTCCATAATCTGTTTCTATTGTTAAATAAATAAGCAGCCACAAAGAGAACAAATAAAAAAGCAATATAACTACCATTTAAAAAACGCGAAAAATACAAAAATGTAGAAAGTAGAATAACAGAATTTAAAAAAACTTGTCTTATTGAATTGTTCTCTCGCTGAATTTTTATTAAATAAAAGAAAAGGGGTAAACAAACGGCAAGCTGAATAATCATAAAAGGGAAATATTGCAATCTGTCCTTAATAAAATCTAAATTTAGCAAAATCATTGAGAAACCGTATCCTGAAATAGGATAAGCAAAATCCGATTTGCCAGTTAAATAAAGAAAAGTATCTTCAAAAAATGCTCCAAAATCCCAAAACAGAAATGGCAAGACAATTACAACTAAAATCAGAAAAGGCCATGTTTCTTTGATAATACTTTTTATTTTCTCTTTTGAGCCACCTCTTTTTTTAAGATAAATGTGTCCAAAAAAGAAGGGTGCAAAAAACCAAGCTGGCTGTTTTGTAGCGCAAACTAGACCCAAAACAAAAGATGATTCTTTTATCTTTTTATTTTGCAGTAAATAAAAAACTAATATTAGTAGTGTAAGAATAAAGATATCATTAATGCCCCATATTAAAAAAGTTGTGAAAAGAGGATTTAAAAAGATTAAAATAGGAAAAACTAATTTTTTTTCCTGAAAGTTTAATAATTTTAAGATCAGCCCAAGAGACACAACAACCGCTAAAATACTAATAAAGCGTTGATCGTAAAAACCTATGAGAGATTCGGCAATTAGATAGAAAGGAAGAGAAAAAATTATTTCAAAGGGCAAATAAACAAGATGGTAAATCGCGGGATTTCTAATTCCTGCTTTAATGTCTTGAAAACCTTTATTCCAATAAGCAAGAGGAGTTCCTTCGTAATTTTCTCTATAGGGGTTTTTCCATTTAAAAGAAAATTTATCGCCTCTTCTATCTGGAGAGGGCAGTCGTGAATAACGCTTATAGTAGGTGTCTTATCTGCTATTTTTATTAATTGAACCGTAGGGATTAAAACTAAAATTAAAACAGTCACAATCACTATTAAACTTTTTAAATAAAAACGACCTTTTTTCTTAAAAGAAATGGTAATTACAAAATATAAGATTACTAAAGACAACATATAAACCGCTAATTCTTCTTCTCCTAAATAATAGAAAGAGCGGGCCCACTTTAAAGACAAAAGAACCACCAAAGAAAACACAAAGGTATCTAAAAATCTCATATTTTATTTTACCTTCTTAAATCTCAACTTTATCACTGTTAAAACAGCTTCTAAAATAATTCTTTTAGACATTTTTGTTGTGCCATGACAGCGGTCAGTAAAAATAATCGGTATTTCTTTAAACTTTAATTTCTTTTTCCAGGCGCGATGCTTCATCTCTATGAGAAAGGAATAGCCAGTTGTTTTTATCTTTTTAAAATTAATTTTTTTTAGAGCCCCTTTCCGCCAGACACAAAAACCGCTTGTTGGATCTTGAATTGGTAGGCCAGTAATTAATCTTATATAAATTCCAGCAAAAGAGCTCAAAATAAGTCGCCAGAGAGACCAGTTTATTATTCTGATGCCGCCAATATAACGAGAGCCAATCACCAAATCATATTCATTCAAATAACTAACCAACTTTTTAATATCCTTTGGATTATGAGAAAGATCGGCGTCCATGTGCACAACAAAACCAACATCGCTTTCAACTGCCTTTTTAAACCCATCTATGTACGCCGGACCAAAACCGCGCTTGCCGCGACGAACAATTAAATTTACTCTAGGATTATCTCTGGAGATTTTTTCCACCACCCTGCCCGTCCCATCAGGGGAATTATCATCAACAACTAAAATAGAAAAATCTTCAGAGAGATTTAAAATTCTATTTATTAATTCTTTAATATTCTCCTTTTCATTATATGTTGGGAGAACAATTATTGCTTTCATTAATAAAATTTTTATTATTTAGATCTTTGACGCGACTATAAAATTATTTAATCTTAAATGAGTCCGGGTTTTTTTATCAATATTAAATCCCTTTTCTTTTAAATAAGCAGCAAAAGAAACGAGGCCAAAACTATTAATGTGAGCATCTTCCCAAACCTTCCCTTTACCCACCGTCCAAATTCCCCAAATAATCTCCCAAAGGAAATTTTCATTAGGAATTGTGATAATTAGTTTGCCGCCTTTTTTAAGGCACCTCAATATTTCTAAAAGAACATTATCAAGATTGCTTACGTGTTCCAAAACATCCAAAGCAGTTACAACATCAAAATACTCATCAGGATAAGGAAGGTGAACGCCGTCAATTTTTTTAAAAAGAATATGAGGTCTTTTTGATTTACCGTACTCAATTAGCTCGTCAATTACATCCACCGCATGAATTTCTAAATCTTTAAAATCTTTTGTAATCTTATTAATTGCAGTTCCACTGGCAGAACCAAAGTCCAAAATTCTATTAAGGGACATTACTTGAAGAAGAACTTGCTGAACTTGTTTGTATTTCCAAGTATGCCAAAGCCATTGAAAAAAATTATGTTTTAATCCCCAGTCATAATAATCAGGGGGAAGACCTTTATGGGTTTGGGTTTCGGGAACACTAGCCATCTTATTCTTCTCGCTTATAAACAACCCCATAGCGGTCGCCAGCGTAAAATTCCCAATTAGAAGTTTCTCGAAGGGCCCCATCTAAAGGGCTGTTTCTATTAATGATAACCCAGTCAACTTCATATTGCTCTAATTTTTCTTTCCATCCTGGCCTTACATTTATAATCAACATATAATCGCAAAAAACGCATCGGCCATCTTTTTCCCAGTGGGGCATCCTGCCATCAATAAAAACTTTATCAACCACTCCTTCATAAAGAAGGTAGCCACCCCAACCATACCGATTAAAAACATTACCTGCTAAGGGACGCGCCTTTAAATACTCAACTGCCAAAGTTGGGTATCCACCTTCAACACTATACATTCCTTTTAAATAAGAGGTTTCAATAGTATCAAAAATTCTAAAAGGAACAATCACGAATAAAAAGCCGATTAAGCCAAAGAAAAAAATAAAAGAGGCGTATTTAAAACGTTTTTTTATAACTTTAAAAAGTGGGTCAATATAAGGAGCAACAAAAGAGGTGGCTAAAATTGCAAATATCGGAATGTGGCGGACGCTTCTAAAACTCATTACTAAAAAAAACAATGTCAAAAGTCCAAGGGTGAATTCCGGCTTTCTTTTAGAAACTGCAAGAAAAACAACGCCAACAAGAAAATAAGCAAGAAAATAAAGAAAGTTTGCGCTATGAAAATTTGGCGAGAACCACTCGGAAATATGATTAAAGGTTTCCTTATCTCTAAAGGTCTCGTAAATTTCAATATAAATCCGGTAAAGGTAAGGATTGCATAGGGTCGCTAAAAGAGAAACAAGGAAGAAGACCGTAATTTTTTTTAAATTTTTAAAATCAACCGGCGCTTTCCCTTGAAAGAACCTAAAACCTTTTCTGTTTAAAAAAGCATAAATCCATTCCAGTAAAATAAATAAAAATAATAAAACAAGACCGATAATAAAACCGCCATGCAGATTTACCCAAATAAGAAAAATAAAAGGAAGAATAAAAAGTTTTTTAGAGCTAAATCTTCCTTCCCGCCATTTAAGGAGAAAATAAACCAGAAAAGCAACACCAAATAAAGTAATGTACTGTATTCTTGCACCACTGAAAATTACGGGCTTAGAAACCAAAATCGCAATTAAGATTAAAAGTATTCTTAATTCAGTGCTAAAAGAACGAGGCAGAGTAAAAAATACTAAAAGAAAAGTAATTAAAAGAAGAAAAGAGAAAAACGCAGAAAGCCCTAAAAAGCCAGCAATAGAAAAGATTTGATAGGTAATCACATCAGAAAGCCATTCGTGGCTAATCCAGGGATAATCAGGCATTGTGTAGGAATACCAATCTGTTCTCGGGACACCCTTTTCTAAAATAAGCTTACCTGTTTTTAAGTGCCAGCCAAGATCAGGATCTGTTGAAGGCCGAAAAACCAAAAAGAAGAGAAGTAAAAGAAATATTAACCCCCACACCAACTTTTTGGCAAAAAGTTGGTGTGGGGATGAAAAATACTTTTTATAGTCAATCTTCATTCGTTACCTCAATCACTATAACAATAACAAAAATTCTTCTTAAAAACAAGGTGAGAGTTTTCAAATATTTTAAAATAAAAAAGACCCCGCGAATGCCTGGCGAGGTCTTTTTTATTTTTCAGAACTATGGAAGACAACAACTCGTAGCTGGAGATGTACAAATACTAGCTTCATTAGAAAACCCTAAATCATCTGATGCTTCATTAGCGCACAAGATATAATTATCAGAGTCACCCGTAGCATAGTAATAGTTATTACCAGAAGATGGATCTTGAGGAGGAACATTAGCTGGAAAATATTTAGTTGAGTTAAATACACTATTAGTATAGATATCATCCGGATATGATCCTTCATCATCATTATACATTTCCAGAGCAAGCTGGATGTTGCGGAGATCACTCTGGCGACGGGCGTCGCGCGCTTTGTCTCGCGCCCGAGCCAAGCTTACCAAGACCAAAGCAGCCAAAATACCAATAATCGCAATTACAACGAGAAGTTCAATTAGAGTAAAACCTTTTTGTTTTCGCATTTTGTTTTCACCTCCCTTCCGGTTTTCCCATTGTTATTTAAGTTTTAAACAATGAGAGTAAATTAATTTTATCCCGCACCTATTTGCTGATAAAGCGCCGAAGGCACTTTATAATATCTTTTTATAAAAAATCAGCAAACAGGCGCGGGGTTTTTAACCTTATATTTTCAAAATTTCTAAATTCTAAAATCTGAAACCTGAAATCTGTAATTAGAATGCCTGGACTAAAGAGTAAATTGGCAGCAATACAGCCGCGACCATAATTGCAACGCCAATACCCAAAATAATGATAACTACTGGTCCCAATAATGTTGTTAAATTATCAACCATATGGTCAACTTCGCGGCCATAAAAACGAGCAATATTTTGCAAAACATCATCAAGCTGACCTGCTTTCTCACCGACTTTAATCATCTGGCAGACCATTGGCGGAATAAGCTCGTACTTTCCCAAAGAATCAGCAATGTTTTCCCCTTTCTCAACATCTTTAGCTACCTTTATAATAATTCCCTTATAAATATCGTTGCCGATTGTTTCCCCAGTTACCTCAAGCGCTTTTACAACTGGAATTTCGCCCGAGATCAATGTCCCTAAATTCCGTGAAAAACGCGTTAAATAAATATATTTAAAAAGCTTTCCAAAAACAGGGGATTTTAAACTAAGATTATCAGTGTAGTATTTGCCTTCCGGTGTTCTCCTGTAAGCAACCGCAGCCCAAACAAAAGCAATCACAACAAGTAAAACCACCCACCAAAATTTGTTGAAAAAAACAGCTACCCCTATAACCATTCGTGTTGGAAGCGGCAGTTTAACGCTAACATCACTAAAAATCTCCACAAACGCCGGCATTACAAAAAGAAACATTAAAATGGCAACAATAACCAAAGCGACTAAAACAATTGCTGGATAAAAAAGAGCACTTTGAATTTCTTTTGTCAGGTCATAATCTTTTTCAAGCTGGTTGGCAAGATAAGAAAGGGCTTCATCAATACGACCAGTTGTTTCACCTGACTGGATCATACTGACGTAGAGATCTGAGAATACTTTTGGATGCTTGGCCAGGGCTTCAGAAAAAGCTGCGCCCCCCTCAACATCATTGGCAATTTCTTCGATAATATCACGAAAGCGAGATTTTTCTGTTTGTTTAGCCACTGTTCTAAGAGCCGTCAGGATCGGCAACTTCGCATTAATCATTGTTGAAAGCTGCCTTGAAAAAATAACCAAGTCTCTTGCAGAAACTGGCTTAAAAAAGGCGACAGTTTTTTGAAAAACAGGAACTTGTTCTTGAGAGACTATTGAGATTGGAACAAGACCTTTTTCACGCAAAAGGTCGCTTGCCGCACTTTCACTCGCCGCAGTAACAGTACCTGCCTTAAGGTTACCCTCCTTGTCTCGAGCTTGATAATCAAAACGGGGCATAAATATTCCCTTTCTACTTACTATTATAACCTATTTTTAAAAATTTGTACAGTTACCTTTTTTGTGCGCTTACTTAAATACTTACTTCAAAAGCGATTTCAATTCCCGCGGATCAAGGGAATATAAGAGCGCGTCTTCAAGTTTTACCTCTCCGCTTTTAACTAACTCGGCTAAGGACTTATTCAGGGGAACCATCCCCTCTTTTGCTGATGTCTGAATAACACTTGCAAGCTGATGAGTTTTTCCTTCACGAATAAGGTTTCTTACAGCTGGAGTTGCAAGTAGAACCTCACAAGCAACCACTCGGCCACCATCAACTCTTGGAAGCAACCTTTGTGAAACAATCCCTAAAAGAATAGCTGCAAGTTGTGTTCTAATTTGGGGCTGTTGATGCGAGGGAAAAACATCAACAATTCTATCAACTGTCTGGGAGGCATCATTAGTATGAAGTGTCGCAAAAACAAGGTGACCAGTTTCCGCAACTGTGATTGCGGTTTCAATCGTTTCCAAATCCCGCATCTCGCCAACAACAACCACATTCGGATCTTCTCGGAGTGCAGCGCGAAGAGCTCGGGGAAAAGAAACCGCATCCTTGTGAAGCTCTCTCTGGTCAATAATACATTTATCGGGAGTAAAAATGTATTCAATTGGATCTTCGATAGTAATAATGTGTTCGGTTCGGGTGTGATTAATTAAATCAACTAATGCCGCCATAGTGGTTGATTTCCCGTGACCAGAAGGGCCAACAATTAAGACGAACCCCTGATTAAGTCGGGTAAAATCTTTTAAAACAAGAGGAAGCTTTAATTCTTCAATTGTTCGAATTTTTACTGGAATGAATCTAAAGGCAAGTCCAAAATATCCTTTTTGTTGAAAGATATTAACTCGAAAACGCGCTTTTCCTTTAAAATCATAAGAAAGATCAATATCTTTATACTTATCAAGAAGAGTTCTTTGCTTCTCCGATAAAAGAAAATCTACAATTGCTTCGTTTCTTTCGGGAGTCACCCTTTTTTCTTCTGTTAAAGGAACAAGCTTTCCATCAATCCTTAGGGTAGGATAACGGCCAACAGAAAGATGAAGATCAGAAGCGCCCCGCGCCGCAACAGCATTTAAAAGCTTTTCTAAATCTATATTCGCTGAGGGAGTCATAAAAAAACAATCCTAGTTTTTCTTTCTTTTCAAAAGCAAATTTTCAATTTTCTGGATAACTTCGTTCGGCGTAAAGTGGGCTTTGATAGTGTAATCATCTGCTCCTAACCCAAGCCCTCTTTCGACATCTTCCTTCTGACCTAAATTTGTCAAAAGAATCACGGGTACTTCTTTTAATGTCTGATCTTTTTTAATCCTCTCAAGCACCTGAAAACCGTCTATTTTTGGTAAGACAATATCAAGCAAGATAAGGTCAGGATTTTCTTGTTTTGCCATTTTTAAGCCCTCTTTGCCATCAACCGCAATAGCAACATCATAGCCTGCCATTGTCAGCTTTGTTGAGTACATTCCAGAAACAAAGTCATCGTCCTCAACCAATAAAATTTTTCCCTTAGAAGAAGCTTTTTTCTTTTTTATTTCTTTTTTGTTTTCAACCATACTTTCTATTATTGTTTTTAAAGTTTTAATGCGTTAGCGCCTTTTAAGGTATTTTTAAAATGAACATTTTAAAAGCAACTTATTAAAAATTCTAAATTCTAAACTCTAAATTCTAAATAATATTTAAATCTCAAAATTCAAAACTTTTAAATATCTTTCTTTAGCCTGCCGAAGGCAGTCTTCCCTTCCTTCTCAAATTTTGTGGTACAAAATTTGAGAAGGAAGGGAATTTAGAATTTAGGATTTAGATTTTAGAGTTTGTTATCTATTATTATACCAAATCTTTAGGAAGTGCACTAATCAAGCTCTGTGACCCGAATTACCTCTTCAAGAGTAACATCGCCTGCTAGGGCTTTTAATATCCCGTCTTGTTTCATAGTGATCATTCCTAATTTTTCAGCAATTTCCCGAAGACTATCAATAGTTGGCTTTTGCAAAATCGCGTCTCTTATTTCTACGGTTGATTCAAAGGCCTCAAAAATACCAACGCGACCCTTTGTGCCCTTGTTGGCGCAGTAGCGACAGCCCTTGCCTCGATAAAGAACTTTTGGATCTTTTTGGTTTGGCAATTTTTTTTCTTCACGCGGAACCGTAGAAAGGTTTTTAACGATTTTTTCTCTAACTGACGATGGAATTGGAATTTCCTCACGGCAATGTTCACAAATTCTTTTAACAAGTCGCTGGGCAATAACCACATTTAAAACAGAAGCAATTAAAAATGGCTGGATGCCCATATCAATAAGTCGCGGAACAGCGCCAACCGCATTATTTGTATGAAGAGTTGAGAGTACTAAATGACCGGTTAAAGCAGAATGAATTGCCATTTCCGCGGTCTCAGTATCGCGGATCTCGCCAACCATAATAATATTTGGGTCCTGTCTTAAAATTGAACGAAGTCCGTTTGCAAAATCAAGTCCGATTTCCGGCTTTACTTGGGTTTGATTTACACCAGCAATATGATATTCAATCGGATCCTCAAGAGTAACGATATTAGTGGTTATTTTATTTAAAATTGTCAATGCCGAGTAAAGCGTGGTTGATTTACCGCTGCCGGTAGGACCAGTCACTAATATCAAGCCATGAGGTTTTTTAATCGCTCGGAGGAGAGCTTCTTTCCGCTGACCCGCAAGGCCAAGCTCCTCGAATGACCATGCCCCTGCCCCCCTCTCAAGAAGGCGAATCGCCGCTTTCTCGCCATTTGAAGTCGGCTGGATAGCGACTCGAAAGTCAAATTTTTTACCTTCAATTTCTGCCTGAAAACGGCCGTCTTGCGGCAACCGATGCTCATCTATTTTTAAACCTGCCAAGATTTTAATTCTGGAAATAATTGCACTGTGAACTTTTTTCGGTAAAATCAAACTTGTGTGAAGTACGCCATCAACGCGATAGCGAATCCGAAGACGTTCTTCTGACGGCTCAATATGAATATCACTTGCTCGACCTGCAACTGCATGCCTAATAATCACTGCTACTACGCGAGTAATTGGCGCTTCCTCAATAATCCTTTCAATCTGTTTCTCGGTTGGCACTCTCCTTCCTCTTTTTTTCTCTTTTTCAAGCTCTTTCTCAAGCTCCTCTAAAGCTGTACCAACTTCAACAGGTAAAGTAATTACCTTTTTAAGAGCCACCTTCAAAGAGGTGGGGGAAGTGATATAAATCTTTGCTTTTAAATGCTCTTTTTTAACAATAAAATCCAGAGCTTCGCGAGCTCTAAAGTCATCGGGATTTACCATTGCTACCTGAAGTTCATTATCCTTGGCATCAAAAGCAACCATTTTATAGGTCTGGCCTGCTTCTGGAGAAATTTTCGTAAGAACAGCTTCAGGAATATCCAGGGTTTTGAGATCAACATAAGGAATATCTAAAAACTCTGCTTTTGCTTTTGTAAGTTCTTCCTCGTTTATAACGCCTTTCTCCTGAAGCAACTTTTCCACTGTCTTCTTGGCTTCTTCGGCCTCTTTCTGAAGTGCTTCTGAATCAATTCCTGAAACAAGTCCTTTTTTTACAAGAAAATCTAAAAATCTTGTCCCGCTATCAATAGATACGATACTTTTTTCTGCCATATAAAAAATTTATCGTCTGCCTATCTTGAAAGATCGGCTATATCTTTTGCTTTTTATGGTTCTTCCGCTACTTCTGTTGGCGAATAAATACATTCATAAATTCCGGTTTCTTCTCCTTTATAAATAATCTGTCTTCTCTGAAAATTATCAGGACACTTTTCCTGTCGCTCAGGAACATAGCCTATATTGTAACCAGGACCGCCAACATCCTTACCACTGCGTTTATAAAGATAAGCATAACGCCAAGGGCCTTGATCTTCTAAAGGATCATGAGGAGAAGTTGGAGAAATATCAGAGCCAAGAAGCTCACTCGCCCAATTTTCTCCCCTAACCTTGGGAGGCTTTGTTCCACTACAATGAGTACAAGAAGCGGCATAGCAGCCCTTGACTGGATCGCACTTACTCGAATCATTTGGATCTGCAAGAGGATAATGCCCATGATTATTATAATAAATATCAATTCCGGCTGCCAGCGACATAATATCACTTGCTCTTTTGGCGTCACGGGCATTTTCTCTAGCTTTGTTTAAACCCACTATTACCAAAGAAGCTAGAAGTCCAATAATCGCGATTACCACCAAAAGCTCTAAAAGGGTAAATCCTTTTTCTTTTTTCAAATTAATTCACCTCCCTTCATCTACTAATTAAGATTCTAAATTCTAATATCTAATTTTTTGAATTTTAATATTTTTGCTGTGTTTTGAGCTTGTTTAGGGTTTGTTTAGGGTTTAGGATTCTGAATTTGGATTTTTATCTATTGATTCTTTAGCTCTATTCACCTTCTACTGCCTCTGCAGGAGCAGCAGGAGCACTGCCGCCAAAAGGATTAGCAATCCCGCGTTCGCCAGGGTTTACTGGCAAGCTGCTGTACTGGACAAGAGCTTCAAATGTTTTATCGCTTAAAACTTGCATCTTAAGATCAGCAAGTTCTCTCACAACTGAATCTTCCCCAGTTTCTGAAGAAACGCCAATAGTTGTAAAAACGGATTTCCTTGCCAGTCGAGGTGAAACAAAGCTAATGTAAATCACCGCCACTATTAAAACCACCACAACAGCAAGAACCGCGATTTCAATTTTTACTTTTTTTGACATTGCCATTTTTTTATCCTCATACCCCGCAACAAGTGCGGGTCAATTAATTTTTATCCCGTAGATTTATTTAGATAAAATGTAAGCTTTCGCGTTTAATAACAAACTAAAATTGCCTGTTCCTTCTTGACTCGCAAGAGACACTGAGGAAATTTCGAGAAGTCGCAAGTTGCTCCCCACAACATCAAGGAATCTTTTCAGATTGTCATAACTGCCAGTAGCCACAATACTAATTGGAACCTCTTGAAGAGTAAAGTTCTGAGAAGATGGCGTTGACGAAACTGCTCCTCCGCCTCCTTCACCATAAGTTGCTGCCGTAGACTCAATATCTTGTGCCGGGGCAGCGGCAGGTTTTTCTCCTTTAATTCTTTTTGCCTCCCCAAAATCAGCGCTTTCTACACCAACTCCTGCTTCAATTGCCATATCTCTAACTTGAACAATCAAGCCAGGAATATCTTCTTCCGAAGGCAAAGCCATTTCTAAACGACGCACCTTTGTCAAATTGGCATCATATTCTTTTCTGACCTCTTCTATTGCCTTCAAAGTATTCTTTTTCTGCTCTAGTAAGGCAAGGGTGTTTACTCTTTGTATTTTTGCTGCTTTTATATCGCTCCACTTAGGCACGCAAACTCCCAAAATAAAAACAATGGCAACAGCAATAACAATAAGTAAAACCAACCAAGAATAAGTTGTTGTTTTTGGTGTAGCCATAAAATTAATCCTTGTCCCCCGTCACTTTTTGAACAAAAAAGTGTTGAGGGTTAATATTTATTTTATCCCCCATCCTCCAATGCCGCGGGATGCGGGATTTATAGTTTATAAAATTACTCTGATTTTTTTTGAAGGACACCGCTCTTTAAGGTCATCATTAGGGAAAAAGGCACCTCTTCAGAACCATAAGAAACTGAAGAACCAAGGGTAACATCTTTAAAGGGAGTCGGGTTTTCAGGAGGATTATCTTCTAAACTAACAAGAAGTCGAGCGATATCGCCGGCAGTTGCCGCAAATCCGGAAAGACTGACCTTTCCATCTTTACTAACATCTAACGAAGAGTAGCGAACTCCTGTCACTGTTAAATCACCAAGCTTATTTAATAAGGGAGTCCAAGCAACTGCCCTTTCTTTTAAAAGTTTGTCCAAGCTGTCTAATCTTTTCTTTAAGCTCAAGAGTTTATCAACCTCTTTGCCCATCGCATCGATTTTACTCTGCTCTTCTTGAATCTGAGCGTTAATCTGCTCAATTTCCTTATTAATTGTCCAGTGGTAATACCAAAGAACGCCGTAAATAAGAGCAACAATAATAACGATTAAAATTGATGTCCAATAAAAAGTTTTGCTCCTTTTTCGGCTAATCTCTTCTTCGGTGACTCCAGGGGTTAAACTTATTGATTTATCTTCTTCAACCATATTTTTTCTCCTTTACTACCCCGGCATCTACTTTGTGGCAAAACTGCCACAAAGTAGATGCCGGGGTTAAATTTTTTATTTGTATATTTATTATACAATATTTAAGTATATATTAAAATATGCTTAGGTTTTCTGAAGATTTTTGAGAGCTAAACCCACAGCAACAGAAAAGCGGGGACCAAGCTCAAGAAGCCGGTTTTCCAAGATTGGCGGATATTCTATCCCTTCCCAGGGATTGCCAACTTTTGCTTCTAAATCAAGTTCTCTGCGGAAATAATCAGGCAAACCCTTTAAATTGGCACTTCCGCCGATTAAAACTGCCTTTTTAATACCTCTCCCACTTTTATTATAATACATTTTTGAAAGATGCGCAACCTCTTTCTTAATAACGCCAAAAACCGACCTCACTATCCCCGGAAGGGCCTCGCTTCCTTTCACTCCACTAATCCCATAGCGAATCTTAAATTCTTCCGCCCTCTCAAAGTCAATCCCCATCCCCCTGGAAATTGCCTGGGTAATATTATTGCCGCCAATGTCAATGCCGTGAGTTGCCTGGAGATAACCATTATCAACAATGCTCACTGTTGTTGCGTGGGACCCTAAATCAATAATTAAAAATGGTTCCTTGCTCCCTCTTATCAAGGTTCTAATCATTGGGAAAGCCTCGGCTTCAAGGGCAAGAAGTTTCAGGCCAAGAATTTTTGAGAGCTCGGTGTATTTTTTAACTAAATCAACGGGGGCGGCCGTCACAAATACCTGAATTTTTCTTTTAGGTCTTTTCTCTTTTTTCACCTTTTTCCCAACCAAAAAACCAAATTTTCCGATTGTCTCCGTTATCTTTTCTATAATTGAAATTTTTTCAGGAGGATTAATAAGATGCCACCCAAGAACAACTTCTTCCAAAGGAACAGGAATATAGTATTTGCTTTCATATCTAATTGCTTTTTCAAGCTCCTCATGCGGCATCTCCGGCAACTCTAAAACTGTAGTAAAAACAGCAAATCCCGGCAGAGCCATTATTGCTTTGTTGCTCTTAATCTCGGCTGTGTTTAAAACCTGGGCAAGTTTTTTCGCACTTGCTGAAACAGCGGCTACTCCCTTTGAATAAACAAGATTACTTTCAAAATGAGTATAGGCATAGTTTTTTAAAACCGGCTTTGCACCACGAACACCAAGCTCAACTACTTTCATTGTTGAAGTGCCAATATCAATGCCTAAATAACTTTCTTTCTTAAATAAAGCCATAATTATTTTGTTTGTATTTCTTTTGTATTTCTTCTTTATTATACATTATACCATATTGCTAAAAATATTAAAAAGTAGTATAATAGATAGTAGAAATTGGTTATATGGAAAATGGAAATTAGTAATAGAAAATAGAAAGTGGAAAATGGTTAAATTACTAATTTCTAAATCTAGCCCTTTTTAAAATTCGTGATGCCGCGAATTTTAAAAAGGGCTAGATGACAGCTTTGGCTGTCATTTAAAAATTAAAAAGGGAGAAAAAATTTATGGG
>CAZYLA010000009.1:0-18915 GCA_964648435.1 uncultured Candidatus Saccharibacteria bacterium | reverse complement strand
TTGATGGGATTGGCTCCGCCTCGCGGCTTAGCTACCCTTTGTACCGGCCATTGTACCATGTGTGTCGCCCAGGACATAAGGGCCACGCGGACTTGGCGTCGTCCCCACCTTCCTCCTCGTTGACCGAGGCAGTCTCGTGTGAAAATCCAACACACGATAAGGGTTGCGTTCGTTAAGGGACCTAACCCGACGTCTCACGACACGAACTGACGACAGCCGTGCAGCACCTGTCACTCGGTTCCCAAAAAGGGCACTCCACCATCTCTGGCGGATTCCGAGGATGTCAAACCCTGGTAAGGTTCCTCGCTTATCATCGAATTAAACCACATGGTCCACCGCTTGTGCAAACCCCCGTCTATTCTTTTGAGTTTTAGCCTTGCGGCCGTACTACCCAGGCGGGATGCTTAATGCGTTAGCTTCGCCACTAGAAGGGTCGATACTCCTAATAGCTAGCATCCATCGTTTACAGCGTGGACTACGAGGGTATCTAATCCTCTTCGCTACCCACGCTTTCGTCTCTCAGCGTCAGGAAAGCACCAGCAGACTGCCTTCGCCTTTGGTGTTCCCTTCGATATCAACGCATTTCACTGCTCCACCGAAGGTTCCATCTGCCTCTTGCTACCTCAAGCCTGAACGTTTCAAAAGCAGACCATCGAGTTGAGCTCGAGGATTTTACTTTTGACTATTCAAACCGCCTACAGACGCTTTACGCCCAATAAATCCGGATAACGCTCGGGGCACTCGTATTACCGCTGCTGCTGGCTAATAAAATTTTTATCAAATTTTATTGGACTATATCATCACCTTCGCGCTTTTTTAGCGAAGGGCTCGGCGTATGATAGTAGTTTAATTCCAGATTATCTGGTACCTACTATCTCTCCCATAAAGGGATCAGTCTCTGAGGGGTCAATTTATAATGGAGGTAACTTATAAGAGAAACAATCTAGAATATATGGTTTGACTAAAGACAAAAATTTATTTCTACTCTTTACTCCAATGTAGATTTTTGGGTATCTTTTACCTCTACATAAATAGTTATAAACAGTTCCATCAATACCAAAGTTTTTCCAAAGCATTCTTTGGATAGAACAAAGTTCGCAATTCAGTTAATTCATCCAAGTGTCGAGTGCTAAAATACCATTGTTTATTATCTTTCCGCTGTTTAGGTTCAGTCCTACAGGTATTTGCTAGATTTTGATACATCCAAGACACATAATTCTTATATCTTTCTTTTTGCTTTATTTGTAATCTTGTGCCACGAAATCCATCAAATTCAAGATGGCCATCGCCAAGAATTGTGCCAATAACAATTTCTTTCTGCTGTTTTGGTTAATGGGATATTCATATCTCCATTATAAACGACTTCCCTGCGGATTACCATATGGCTTCCCGCATATAAGCCGAGTTTCTCCTCCGAGGCCAACCTCGGAGTTCTCTCCTTGATGTTACCATCAAGGGTCGCGCCAACCCCATACGAGCTCGGGGATGGATTATTCACGAGTTTAGCAGCCCCTTATTCCTGGAGTACCATCAGACGTTGTCCTCCAGAAAAGACCTTTACACTCCGAAGAGCTTCTTCAGTCACGCGGCGTCGCTCCTTCAGGCTTTCGCCCATTGAGGAAGATTCTCGACTGCAGCCTCCCGTAGGAGTCTGGGCAGTGTCTCAGTCCCAGTGTTGGGGAATCGCCTCTCGACGCCCCTACCCGTCATTGCCTTGGTGAGCCATTACCTCACCAACAAGCTGATAGGAGGTAGGCCTATCCCAAAGCGATAAACTAAAAGATTTATCTTTACTTAACGTACAAGACGAAAAGACCATCAGGTATTAGCCCGCTTTTCAGCGGGTTATCCCTGTCTTTGGGGTAAATACCAACCTGTTACTAACCCGTTTGCCACTATCGTGCCTCACTGCCGCTCGGCACTCAAAATCAAAATGCAAAATGCAAAAATCAAAATAAAGGTATTCCGCTTCGCGGAATATTTTTATAGTTCATCAATCTTTGCTCTTAAGTAAAAATTGATATCTTAATTTTGCATTTCAATTTTTGATTTTTGAATTTAGGGAGTGCCGAACAATAGTGAGGCACGACCGTTTGACTTGCATGCCTGATCCACGCCGCCAGCGTTCATCCTGAGCCAAGATCAAACTCTCCAAAAAGTGAAGAGCTTTTTCTAAAGCTCTATCCACCTTTGCCCCGACTAAAGTCGGGAACTTAGGCGGACAAGAAAAATAGACGTTTTTGTTCCAATTAAGGGCCTATTTTTTGCTATTTAATTGTCAAAGAGCTGTTTATTTTGGCCGCTTCGGGCTGAAACTTGTAAAAAGTTTCAGCCCGAAGCGGCCTTATCTCAAAAATTAAGAAAAAACAGGGAAATTAACGATTCAATTTCACTGTTTTTTCTTGCCCTGTTAAATAGTTGCCTCTGGTAAATTTAACAGGATAAACCCTGTTTAAAATGTGCTTGTATGAGAACCAAATCCCTGTGGATTTCTCCTTAGTTAATTATATTCTATCTCTATTATAGTGCCTTTTAAAAATCGTGTCAAGTCCTATTCTTAAATTAAATAAAACAGTTCAAAGTCAGAGTCAATCCAATTCCTAAAATGGCACCAACAATAACTTCGAGCCATTTATGACCAAGCCGCTCTTCAATTTTAGGAATGCCTTTGGTATCTTCTTCCGGAAGCTTAGAAAGCAACTTGTTTAAAGCAAGACCGTGATTTCCTAAGAAAACTCTAAGTCGCAAAGCGTCATCAACAATAAAAATCACGATTCCGGCAGCAATTGCAAAAAGAATAGAGTCAAAGCCCTCACGAACAGCAATCAAGGTAGCCAGCGAAAAAGCAAAAGCAGTGTGAGCGCTTGGCATTCCGCCATAACTCGGCAAGCCCCACTTAAACTTTTTCTGTGAAAAATCAACCAAGGTTTTGATTCCTTGAGTAACCAGACCAACAATAATGGGGATTAAAAATAAAGGTAAACTGTTCATACAAAGGTATTATAGCATATTTTTTTTTCTTATAAAAAGAAAAGCACCCGCTGTGTTGCGGAGTGCCAAGGCCTCCACTGCCCCTTTTAGCTAGTCTGGAAAAATATCTGGAGGGGACGGTCCCATGAAATGAGTCCAAATGCCCTTGCAATATACCCAGAGTGCCCAAAATGCTAGAAGTATAATTAAACCCAGCCAGACAAACCAGAAATACTTTATTGAAAGCCAGATAAGAAACCAAAGCCCAACAACAAACAGGATAAAGGCCGCACAAACAAGCACATCTTGAAGAGGATGACGGGGTGGATAATATCCCTCATCATCAATATCTCCGTCTTTGCTAAAAACAACAACGAGTAAAACAGCAAAGGCCACCGAACAAATAGTAATTACCCAAAAAACAAGGTCAATTGCCTTGAATGGCGGATAGGCCTTTGCAAGGTTCCAAACAATGGCAAAAAAGATAAGGCCAATCACAAAATAGAAACGAACTGCCTGCCAAAGTTTTCCCCGCATTTTCTCATATCGCCAGTTTGGGTCTGCAATCAGACCTGCAAAAAACAAGACAATACAGACCCAAAAAATCCAGTCAATCTTCTCAAAAACCGGAATTTGGTGCAAGAGCCAATCCATGATTTTCCCTCCTTTTTTCCTTTTTTGATTTTTCTCCTTACAAAAAGCTTAATTTAAAGCATTAAAAAAGTCAAGAAAAATAATTGCTAATTGTTGACTGTTGATTGCTGATAGTTATTTTTTATATTTTTACCTCATCCAAAATCTATTGTGGTTGTCTCAAAGATATCTATATTTTAATCTAAATTAAAATCTACAATTCTTTTTGAAAAGAAAAAAGCTGTTCGATTAATCAATCGAACAGCACACGCGGGGCGCTTTAGCGCTGAACGATAAGCGATTAGCGATACGCGATAAGCTATCTCTTGTTTTTCTCTCTCCACTTTTTAATTCTTTTATGGTCGCCGGAGAGAAGCACGCTTGGCACTTTCCAACCCTGAAAATTTTCTGGCCGGGTATATTGGGGGTATTCTAATTTTCCGCACGGGCCGCTAAATGACTCTTCTTCCAAAGATTCTTCTTTACCAAGAACGCCGGGAATATAACGACTCACGGCTTCAACCACAACCATAGCTGGAATCTCACCGCCAGCAAGAACGTAGTCGCCAATTGAAATTTCCTCATCAGCAATATGTTTGGCTACTCGCTCATCAACACCTTCATAACGGCCGCAAATTAAAATGAGCTGGTCAAGCTTAGCCCATTTCTTAATTTTATTTTGGGTTAGCTTTTTGCCCTTAGCACTAAACAAAATAACTCTTGTTTTTTTGTTTTTTTGTTTTATTTTTTTGACAGCTCTGTAGATTGGCTCAACCTTAAAAATCATTCCAGGACCACCGCCGTAAGGCATGTCATCAACTGTTTTATGTTTATCAACTGTAAAATCGCGCAAATTATGGGCTTCTATTTTTATAAGCCCCTTGCCCTGCGCTTTACCAATTAAACTCTCTTTAAAATAAGAATTAAAAATCTTTGGAAAGATTGTAATAATATCAAAATTAATCATATCTATTTCATACAAAAACCGCGCTTTCTTCTAAAGTAGCACGGTTTTTGCTTTCGGTTTAAACCGAAGTTCGATTAGATCTTGAGGTCATCAATTGCTTCATCAACCTTGGCGCCTTTGGTGTCTGCTTCCCGAGAGGCCTTCTTAGCAGAGCCTTCCGGCTCAATAATCTTAAGATTGAGCCGGGAGTTTCGCTTTGCGCCAATTACCCGGAGTAAAGTTCGAATTGCTTTTGCAGTCGCGCCGCTTCGACCAATAACCTGACCCATATCTTCTGGGTTCAGATGAAGAGTAAGAAGAACTCCCATTTCATCGATCGAGCGCTCGACTTTTACATCATCCGGGTGGTTAACAAGTGACTTGACAACATACTCAAGAAATTCAACATCGGCTTCCTTTCGTGCCATGTCTTTTCTAATTCAAAGTGTTAATCACTGAATGGTAGCATTTCGACCAGCAATGCTACTTTAGCTATTTGTATAATAAACAATTTTTGATTATTTGTCAACTTTTTTCTCTTTTTTGGGTTCAGCCGGCGCTTCTTTCTTTTTTTCTTTCTTTTGCTTTGCTATTTTCTTTTTCTTTTTGGAAACTTTAACGAGTTTTTTCTTCTCATCAAACTTTTCAAGTAATCTCTCGACCCGACTGCTTTTCTTGGCGCCATTTTGAACCCAGTATTTTATTCTTTCTAAATTAAAATCAGCTTTTTTTGTGTGTGGATCATAAAAACCAAGATCTTCAATAAAATCACCCAATGGATCCTTTCTCTTATCTAAAACGATCATCCTAAAAGTAGCATGTTTTCTTTTTCCTCTTCTTGAAAGACAAATCTTCAACATATTTTTTATAAATAATCAAATTATTAATGGTTTAAGGTTTTTGAAACGGCTTTTTTAAAAATAACGTATTATAAATTCCAAAATCTGAATGACAAAAATTTATTTTTGGATTTTGAGTTTTGAGCTTGATTTTGGGGGCGTCGGAAAACAGTCGAACTTTCCTACAGAAATCAAAAAAGAGTTCTTGCGTTGCAAAGGAACGAGTAGCTGGATTTTGACATTTGGATTTCAATAATTTGTAATTATACTTTTACTTTTTCTTCTTCTAGTTTCACGGATAATAATTTAGAGATACCGTCATCTTGCATAGTCACTCCATAAAGAGCCCGTGCCTGATGCATTGTTGCTCGATTATGAGTAATCACAATAAATTGGGTTTTTTTAGTAAGATTCTTCAGAATTTTAGCAAAACGTCTTGAATTGGCTTCATCAAGGGTCGCGTCCACCTCGTCAAGAACAACAAACGGCGAAGGATTTGAAGCAATGATTGAAAATAAAATCGCAATGGAAGTTAAGGCCTTCTCACCCCCTGAAAGTGCATTTAAAGTCCGAATTTTTTTACCCGGTGGCACTGCCTTAATTTCAACCCCGCTTTTAAATTTCTTTTTTTCTGTTTCTTCCTCCTCGCCCCCAGCAGGAATATATTTTTGGATGCGAAGATGAGCCTGACCGCCGCCAAAAATTATCCGAAAATACTTATTAAAATTCTTATCAATTTCTCTAAAAGACCTTTCAAACTTCTCGGCTATTTTCTTATCTAATTTTAAAATTGCTTTTTTGAGGTCAGAAGAAGCCTTTTTTAAATCCCCTGATTCTTTTTCTAAAAATTGATAGCGCTCATCAACCTCTTCAAATTCAGACAAAGCGCCTTCATCAATGCTTCCAATTTTGAGTAAATTCTCTTTTAGAAGTTCTATCCTGTCAGCGGTTTTTTCCTTGTCAATTTCAAGTGCTTTTTTTTCTCCAAGCATAATCTCTTTGGCAGGCTCCCCACCAAGCGTTTCTTCGATTTCCCGCTTCAAGGAATCTTTTTGAGAATCAAACTTTGCCAGCTCAATACTAATCTCACTAAGCTCAGTGGTTAGTTTTTCGAGCTCATCGCGTTTTGCCCGAAAATCTCTTTCAAGGTCAAAAATTTTACTTTTTCGCATCTCCTCCTCCTGACTCACAGAAGCAAGCTTTTCTTTTGCTTCTTCAAGTTCTTTTTTAACGGCTGATAAGTCCTTAGAAAGACGCTTTTCTTTTTCTACTAAATTATCATAAGGGGTTTCCTCTTCTTTCTCTTTTTTAGAAGTCATTTTTGAAAGCGCCTCCTCAAGTGATTTCAAATCTGTGACCAAGGATTCTTTTTTGTTTTCCGCAATTCCTAAGTTAACTTGGAGCAAGTTTGCTTCTTTTTGAAGATTTTCTTTTTCAGTCAAAATATCAGTGAGCTCTTTTTGAAGTCTGATTGTCTTTCGTGACAAGCTCTGCGCCTCAACCTCTTCAAACTTCTCAATTAATTCTTCCAGAAGCATGGAGATGCGACGGGCGTCATCTTCAATTTCAGAAATATCTTCAACTTTTTCACAAGAGGCAATCCTTTCAATTAAATTTTCTTGAAGTGAATAAACTTGTTCTAACTCCTCGGCAAGTTCAGAAATATCAACCCCTTCCTTTTCTGGCGCTTCTTTTAATCTGCCAATTTCTGCTTGAATTTGGCCAAGGCGTTCATTTAAAATATTTAACCTCTTAAGTTTTCCATTTAAGTCTTTCTGGCTCTTTTGAATTGCTTTATTATTCTTTTTAATTTGTTCTTGTAAGAACTTTTTTTGTTTTTGAAGTGAACTTTCGTTTTTTCCCTCTGTTCCCCCTCCAGTCATAGCTTCTAGATGACCTTTTATCCGCGCTAAATTAACTTCTATTTCTCCTTTCTTCTCGTGAAGATTATCAACAATTTCAGAAAGGGAAAGATATTCACTTTGGAAAACATCACTTTTCTTTTCTTTTTCAGCCAGCTTTTTTTCAAGCTCGGCTATTACTTTTTTTAAAATAAAGGCAGCTTCTTTTTTATCTTTTTCTTCTTTTTTTAAGCTTTTTTCTTTTTTTGTAAGTTCCTGCCATAAAAAAAGATACCACTTTTTTTGCAAGGCCCTAAGCTCCCTTAAAGTTTCTTTTCTTTCTTTTGCGCGCTTTACTTGCTTCTCTAAAGAATCTCTTCTTGGCCGAAGCTCACGAAGAAGAGCGGCGACCTGTCTCAAATTATCCCGCGTTCGCTCAAGTTTTCGCATTGCCCGGTTTTTCTTGAGTTGAAAATGTTTGACCCCAGCGGCCTCTTCAAACATTTCTTTCCGCTCAAAAGGGGAAGCATTTAAAATCGCGTCAATCATTCCTTGATTAATAACACTGTAAGTTTTTTGGCCAAAACCGCCACGCGCCAGAAGCTCAACTAAACCCATGAGTTTTATAGGTCGATTATTTAAAAGATATTTGCTTTCACCGTCCCGATAAAGCCGGCGCGTGATCACCACTTCTGGATAAGAAACCGGGATTTGATTATCCTCATTGTCTAAATACAAAGAAACTTGGGCAAGGCCGAGGCGAGCCCGAGTGCGGCTGCCAGAAAAAATAACGTCCTCGCTTTTTTTGCCGCGAAGCATTTTTAAACTTTGTTCACCAAAAGCCCAGCGAACCGCATCAGCAATATTGCTTTTGCCCGAGCCATTTGGACCTACAATGGCAGTAATTCCTTTATCAAATTCAAGAATGGTCTTGTGCGCAAAGGATTTAAATCCCTGAATTTCAAGTTTTTTGAGATGCATAAGATTAACAACTCACAATTAACAGTTGACTTTGCGGCGAGAAATTTTGTCCGCCGTGCTGCGGACAAAATTTCTCGCCGCGCCGTGATTATAATTTAATATCATTAATTAAAAAAGTCAAATAAGAATTAAATGGCTAAATATTAAAACATCAATGCAAAAACAAATAGCAAAATCATCAAAAGACCAAACACAAATTTCATTATTGCGCCGCCTAAAAAACCAACTAAGGTGCCAACGCCGGCTTTGCCAGCGACTTTAAGGTTTTTCCCTAAAATAACTTCGCCCAAAACAGCGCCGATTAGGGGGCCCAAAATCAAGCCAAAAATATTGCCGACAAAAAGGCCAACAATGGCACCTAAAATGGCACCAATAACGCCTGCTTTACTGGCGCCAAATTTTCTTGCACCAATACTGCCAGCTAAAAAGTCAAATAAAATAGAAAGAAGGACAATTACTCCAATTGCAATAATAATGCCCACGCTTACCTTTTCAAAACCAAAAAAAAGCACGAAGAGAAGTGCACCTAAAAAAATAAGAATGGTTCCAGGTAAAACAGGTAAAATTGTACCTGCTAACCCAATAACCATCAGAAGAATAATAAATATAATGAATAGAATCTTGAGAATTAAAGTAGCCGTTGCCATTTATTGTCTTTGAGTGCATCTTGAGCGGCTCGCTCTTGAGCTTCTTGCTTGCTCGAGCCCTTGCCTTGACCAATTAATTTTTCTCCAATCCAGACCCCGACTTTAAAACTCTTAGCATGGTCAGGGCCGGTCTCTGAAATTACCCTGTATTCAGGGGTAATACTTACTTTCTCTTGAACCAGTTCTTGAAGATGACTCTTGGCATCAATATAAAGTTTTTTCTCAATAATCTCAGGCAAAAGACACAAAACATTCTTTTCAATAAATTTTGTTACTTTTTTAATGCCTTGGTCTAAATAAACAGCGCCAATAACCGCCTCAAAAGCATTTGCTAAAATAATCCGGCGCGATTTGCCTTTACATTTTGCCTCGCCTCGAGAAAGAAACAAGTTTTCATCAATTGCCAGTTTTGAAGCAACATCTGCTAAAATTTGGCGATTAACTAAAGCGGCCCGCCAATTTGTAAGCTCACCTTCTGGATTTTCATAATGATGATACAAAAAGTCAGTCACCACTAATTCCAAAACTGCATCTCCTAAAAATTCCAACCGCTCGTTATGGCCAAGGGGGAAACTGGGATTTTCATTTATGTAAGAACGATGCGTTAATGCCTGCTTTAAAAGCTCTTTGTTTTTAAAAGTAACTCCTAAAGATTTTTCTAATTTTTGAATATCCTTCATAAAAACGACTATTAGCGGAGGACTGTCCTCCGCTAATTTTATTTTATCTTTTCTTTGTAGATTGTTCCAAGGACGCCATTAACGAACTTGCCTGATGAGGGGCCGCCAAATGTTTTGGCAAGTTCAATTGCTTCATTAATGGCCACTTTTGGCGGCACTTCTTTGTTTTTAGCAAAAACGAGTTCAAAGATGCCAATACGAAGAACATTACGATCAGCTATAGTAATTTGCTCAAGAGGCCATTCGGGAGCGCATCTTTCAATTAGTTTATCAATTTCTTCTAAATTTTTTAAAACGCCTTCAATAAGTTCGTAAATAAAATTTGTCTCCTTTAATCCTCTCGCAAATTCCTTAATGTTATGCTCAACTATTCTTTTAAGATCTGGCGGTAATTCTTTTTTACCGTCACCCCGAACCTGAGTAGCTTGCTGTGAACTGTCAGTAAGTTGTTTAGCATCAGAGCTTAAATCACCTTCACGTAAAAAATCCCATTCATATAAGCTTTGCATTGCTACTGACCGGCAAAGATGACGATTAGACATAAAAAGTAGTTTCAAAAATTAATTACAGGAATATTATAACATAGAAACTCAAATCGCAAAACTCAAATCTCAAATCTATCCTTCGACTCCTCGCTTCGCTCGTCGCTCAAGACAGGCAACTTAAAACTTAAATCTTGGGGCAAGTAGGTAAGGATAAGATAGTTTTGACTTTTGAGATTTGACTTTTGAGTTTTATAAAAAAGCCTCCCTGCAAGTACTGCGGGGAGGCCTCAACATATAACACAACTTTGGGGGTTGGCATTATCTCTTGCTACCCTTTCTACCTTTTTTCTTTCTCTTTCTGCGTCTCTTTCTTTTCTCACAAATTTCCCAAGCCAATCCAAATCCCATTTTTCTTCCCCCCTTTCCTGTTTTATGTTTTTCTGGAAAGTTCCTCAACACTTAAGGGCCGTGATGGACCTTTTCTTTCTTCTTTGTCTTCTTTCTTGGCCTCTTTTTCTTTTTTAGCCATTTCTTTTTCGTGCTTTTTCTTCTCTTTTTTGGAAAGTTTAGCCGCAACATCGACGACCATTCTGCCTGCATAATAACCGCAAAAAGGACAGTAAGTATGTGGTAAAATCATTTCCCCGCATTTTTTACATTTAACCAATGTGCTTTTTTTCAACGCGTGGTGCGAACGCCGCATATTTCTTTTTGAAGGAGTTTTTCTTTGTTTAGGAACAGCCATGAAATAAAAAATTGCTAATTGTTAATAGTTAATAGTAAAATATCACGTAAAAATTTCTATGTCAAGAAAGGGGCGATTGATTTGAAACTGCGGCGATGAATTGGGCAAGGGCCGTATTTTTTAAGCATTTCAAAATGAAGCTGTGTACCATAACCCTTATGGCGGTCAAATCCGTAAACTGGAAATTTAAGATGATATTTTCTCATAATTTTATCCCGCGTAACCTTGGCAATAATGCTCGCCGCTGCAATTGAAAAAACATTTTCATCGCCTCTGATAATTGATTTTTGATTAATATCTAAATCAGGCACAATGTCTCGACCATCAATAAAAATATATTCAGGCGTTTTAGAAAGTTTTAAGACTGCCTTGCGCATTGAAAGAAGAGTTGCTTTAACAATATGATAGCGGTCGATTTCTTTTTCGCTTGAAAGACCAACGCCAACAGCAAGGGCTTTCTTTTGAATTATCTCAAAAAGCTCCTCGCGCCTTTTCTTAGTTAATTTTTTAGAATCGCGGATGTTTTTAATTCTCACGCCTCGTGGAAAAATCACGGCGGCTGAAACAACAGGACCAGCTAAAGGTCCTTTTCCGCTTTCATCAATCCCCGCAATCAAAGAAACACCAATGCGATAAAGTTTTTCCTCTTCCTTTTTAGTCGGAAGAATCATAAATACGAATCAAAAATCACAAATTACGAATTAAATGATAGAGTGTATGCTCTACCGTAAGTAAATACTTATGCACTTACATATGTAAGTGCATATATAACTACATTTAAATGGTGGACCCAGCGGGGATCGAACCCGCGACCTCATCCATGCCATGGATGCGCGCTACCAACTGCGCCATGGGCCCCTCATAAAAATAATAGCTTATTTCAAAGTATTTTTCAATTTTACCTTGTTAAATGCCGCAAAGCGGCAATTTTGCCCCTGGCAAAATTATTTAACAGGGCAAAAAGAAAAGGGTGTTTCAGAGAACAATTTCTCTAAAACACCCAAATAATCCTTTGCGAAATCACAAAGAAGGAGTCAGGTTCTGTACCCCGGAGGCAATTGCCTCAGATCCGCGAAGGATGAGCTCCCATCCGGGAGTAAGTCGCGCTTTTAGAAAGGTTCTGACCTCTGTGCCAGCATACTCCCTGCCCTTCTTGGTTTCTGTGAAAAGCCAGGCAACCCCCCGTCTTGTTGCTTCAGTTGCAATTGCGGAGGCAATGCCGGTTAAAAACGCGGCACTCCAAAGCGCGAACGAATTGCCAATATAGGGTGAGAATGTCCACGCCGAGACAGCGGTGACAGCCATAGTGACACTCAAACAAAGCCAGTGTCCTTTGCACATCGCAATCTGGTAAATGCCTCTGACCGCGCAGATAAACATTATCAGAGGAGCAACCACCAAAGCAGTAAAGAGCAGTCCAAGACCCGTCCAGTAGAGAACCGCTGCAGACAAAGCGAGAAACATCAAAAGTTGAATGTGGAATATCGCCGCAAGTTCCTGCAGAAAAAATCTCACAATTCCCTTTGCGCTGTAACGCTCCCACGTCCGGTAAAATCCCCGCCTACCTTCTACAGACGCAGCAAGGCCGACAACAGGTAACATCCCCACAAGCACAAAACTAAAGAATGCAGCAAATACGTATTCACCCCAATTTGTTGGTCGAACAGGAATTGGCTTGCCAGTCATAGGATCCGTACCACCGCCCATGGTCTCCGGTATAAGCCAGACAACTAAAGGAAGAAGCCACAAAGCCGTCAGTCCCAAAAAAGCGATAACAGCCGCGGCCCGAAGGGAATATGCCTGGTTCATTTGATGGGCCCGAAGCCAGCGGTAAAAAGCAACTGGTCGGCCAAAAATCCAGGCAAGGGCAGCAATCAGGCAAGCAATTGGAATTATAAATATCCTGTGTTCGATGTCAAATTTTCCTTTGAGCTGACGCAAAACTTGAACCGGTCTCATTGCGCTTGAGGCAAGAAAATTCCAACAGCTTTTACCAAAGCGAACGCTTCGGCGATATGAATCGGAAATAACGGCCAGTATGTCCTCATACCACCAACCGATAATCACGCCAAAGGCGACCCCGAACGGCAAGAGGGCGGCGTGAATGTAGCCAAAAGCTAACATTCCTAAAAAACCACCCAAAAAGCTCCCCAAAAAGTTCCGACTGGTAACGCTCCTTTGCTGCTTCATTTGTCCTTCCTCCTTTTTCTTTTTTGGGATTTAATCCCTTTTAAGATCTTTCAAGAAAGATGAGTTAAACTCATTTTTCTTGAACTTAATAAATATAGCAAATTTCTTTCTTTTTGTCAAGCCCAAGGAATTCTCTCTTTAAGGCGCCATTAAAGTTTTCATTCACCGGATTATCAGTAGGAGTTCGGGGTCTAGACCAGTATTGAGATATTCCCAGCTCTTTACAGGCTTTCTGAAATTCTTTATGAAAAGCAGAATCATTATCATGCAGCTTTAGCATTCCTTTTCCCTTTAGTCTCATAAAAGATAATCCATTCTAATCTCTGACAGGCAGATTTAGATAGCTTTAAAACTTTAGCTACCTTTCTCCAGTGCTCATACTTATCAAAAGGAGCTTGAAGCCTCTCCGAGACAGGCTCTGTATTGTTCATAAGACCATATTGATGAGATACTTTAGGCTTATCATTGCCCCTAATTTTAGCAAATTTTGGGGCTATAGGGGTGTTACCTATACATCTCATCTTGCGCAGTTGGTGCCGGGGAGAGGATTTGAACCTCCACGAGTGTTACCTCATCAGCTCCTAAAGCTGACGCGTCTGCCGATTCCGCCACCCCGGCACCTAAAAGCATTATAGCCATTTTCTTGTCTAAAAATCAAGCAAAAACCCACGCCACGGCGTGGGTTTTTGCTTGACAAATCTCTGAGTTAATTTTAATATTTTAATATCTAAGAGGTTCTTTTACAAAAAGGGAGGAAATTTCTGAAACCCAAAGAAAAGGAGTGAGAAAAATGGAAAATGAGGAAAAAGGAGTAAGACTAACTCAAGGAACTATTATAAGTGTCACTCTAGCAATTATCATAGCCCATATGATTTTTGTCTCAGTAGCATATAAAGCAGGCTACAAAAAAGCCCAGGAAGAACAAAAATCTCAATCAATAGTAGGAAAAACTGAGCAGTTTGTTGCAGATTTAGAGAAACTAGCTCAAAATCCTGAAAAGAGCAGAGACTACTGGAGAATTGTGAGCAAGTTGACAACAGCGATTGGGAACAGCGTCAAGAGAAACCCTGAAAGAATGCAGGGCTTCTTACAGGATATGGTTAATCTAGCGGTAAAAGCAGGGCCTGGGCTTGCTCTTCAGGTTGAAAATTATGCCAATGCTAAACTAAAGGAAGAAATGGCACGGCTACGACAAGAAAGTGGTGTGGCTCAACTTGCAGAAAAAGATAAGCAGATTTCCGTACTTCAAAAAGAGGTTATACGGGCAAAAACACTCTTGAAAGAAAAGAATGAAGAGATTAGGCGTCTCAAAAGCAAATTGGGGCAACCAACAGGAGAAGAGGTTCCGGTACTCTTAGTAAACGATTGGGGTTATGGTATTGCTGGCTTCAAATTTACCAATAAAGCAACAGGAAAGTTTTGGACTTTTTATGTTCCTCCCGACACAGGGATGAGGACGAAGAAGAATACAAAAGAGGTGATGTTGCCGCCAGGAGACTACAAGGTAGAGTGTCACTACAAAGGCGAACTTTGGGCAGAGAAAGAAAAGACAGTCACCAAAGAACCTTCTACTAGTTACAGAGACAAGTGGTATCATTGTGTGGTTCAAACAGTGTGTGGAAGAAAAAGGATTGATTAGGGCAGAATTATTCTGCCCTCTTTTTTATCCGCGCGAGGTTGACAAACTTTTAAAATAGTCCCAGTAGGTTCTTTGACAAACCAAGAAAGGAAGACTCTGAAAATCTCAAAAAGGAGTAAGGAAAGATGGCAAAAAAACATAAGAAAAAAAGAAAAACTAGCGCGATTCCCAGAACTTTAGGTTCTAGAAGCAAATGGGCAAGGCGAGGCAATCAGTGCCATAAATCGGGTTGATTTTCAAGCCGTTCTCCGCGAAGCCAAACCAAGCGTCAGCCAGTAAGACCTCAAGAGATACGAGAAACTGATGCTTTTTGTTTTTGAATTTTAGGGATTGACCTCGCACCAGTCGTCGCTTTGCTCCTCCGGCATGGGGTTTGTCAAGCCCAAGCGGACTGGCCTTGACAAAGTTTTTAGTTGGATTTAAGATAAAAATAGGAGAGGAAGTTCTTTGATAAAAACAGCTTATTTAAGCTAAAAATAAGGATTTTTCAGGTTGAGAAAGAGGGTGATAAAAGATGAGGGTACTACCGCAAGTAAAGGAGGTGAAAGAAGCACTAGACCGGCTTGACGCAAGAGTGCTTCACGGCGCTGGTCAAGACATTATTAAGCCAAAGAAAACAGGTAACCCAGTAACTGACTTCCTTAACTGGCTGGACTTTGTTGTTTTTAGTTTTCTTGACCGGCTCGACACCAGATTTATTTTTAAGAAAAGAGCAGTTAGAACAGAAAATGGTCGGGTAAGAAGCCGAGCTGAAAGAAAACTTGCTTGTTTCTTCAAGAAACATAACATTGACTACATCTACGAGCCGACTCTAACCCTAGATAACATAAAGCTCCATCCTGACTTTTATCTCTCAAGATATGGGGTTTATGTTGAGCTTTGGGGATTAGCTGACACAGATGAAGGATATCAAAAAACAATGGCTCTGAAGCGACGGCTTTATCAAAAACACAGAGTTCCTCTCATCTCAGTCTATCCCCGACACCTGAAAGATTTAGAAAAGAGCTTCCCTGCTCTTTTTGAAGAAGCAACTGGCCGGCAGTTTTCCTCCTAGATTCTCTGCTTTTAAGAAAGGAGTGATGCTGAGGAAAAAATGGGAATGCCAGCTTGAGGTCCAAATCAAGGGCCAGGCTAAGAGCTGGTAAGAAACACAACCTGCCAAAGAAAGGGGGGAAATGAACGATGCGCACGCTCGGAATCATCGCGTTGACCCTCATCATCGTGGCACTCGTCGCTTTTCTGGCTATTCCTGGTCTTTGGTCCCACGGCAAGCAGTGGCGAAGAGAGGTTGGCACTGCTATTGACAAGGCCAGTCCCGACGAGCACATCGCGGGAATATACGAGGCAGCTCTTTCTGATGCTGGCAAAAAACTCTGTGACTACTATCAGCACATCTTCCGCATCAAAACGGAGATAGCAAAAATCGAGGCGACCAAACAAGCCCAAGAGGAGAAACTCGCCAAAGAAGAGCGAATTCTCCAGCGGGCCCAGGAGCTCTTAAAGAAGCACCAGCCCGGTGCGACTATTGCCATTGGCGGTACAGCTTACACCTGGGAACAGGTCAACAACGACGCCCTTAAGCGTGTAAGTACTTGCCAAGTTTTGCGCAGGAACATCCTGACTAGCGAGCAGTCGCTCAGCAAACTTCGCAAGGCTTACACCAATGGGCTAGACCAAATCCGCAAAGCCAAAGCCGAACTCCAAAAGAAAAAATTGGAGTTCGAGGCTGAAAAAGCTGAACTGACCGCCTATCGAGCTCAAGAAAAGGTTAACGAGCTCATTGGTAGAATCTCTATTACCGCTCCTGACATCAAAACCGATCTGGGTCGGGCCCGGCGAGCCTTTGAAGAGCGGTTGAATGAGGTACGCGCAAGGGCTGAATATACCGAGGAGATAGGCCCAAGTGCTGACGTCGTCGCTACTTGGGATATTGAACTCGGTATTCCCGAGGAAAAAGCGGCTGATGCTATCAAGGCCTATTTCCAAGAGAAAGAGAGCAAGCCCGTGAAAACTCCTGACGTTGGCGCTGCTCTTGAAGCACTCACCACTGCCACTCCGTGATGCCTGATTCCACTCTACTGCTATGGCTAAGGAATACTCCAAGAGCTAAAGATGCAGGAAAACTGGACTTCCTCATCCAGTTTTTCCTCTTTAACCTTGGAAGATTCCAAAAGCCGATCTATATGGGCAGATGTTCTTAAAACATCTGCCCTTCTTCTTTTTACTGCCGGGTTGACTTATCTCAATTCATCACTTAGAATAATCTTGAAGAGACTGCAGTTTGAAAATCCGTAAAGGAGGAAGAGTAATGAAGAAAGAGCATTTTTTCAGAATTGGGATTTTGGCAGTGATAACCCTGATATTTTCTCTTGGCTCTTTAAGCTGTAAAACCAAAGAGCCAGCACCGCCGCCTGAAATCAAAAAAGAAGCAAAGACATTTTCTCTAAAAGACGTTGACAACTTTTTAAACGAGTTACAAAAATGGAGCGAGGATCCTAAAAAGAGAAAAGAATACTGGGAAACTGTGAACAAATTGGCAACCGTCGTAAAGGACGAGGCCAAGAGAAACCCTGAAGGAATGCAGAGCTTTTTGCAGGATATGGTTAATCTAGCTGTAAAAGCAGGGCCTGGGCTTGCTCTTCAGGTTGAAGATTATGCCAGCAGCCAAGTAAAACAGGAAATAAAAGAACTCCGTCAAGAAATTGAAGGTTACAAGACAAGAAAAGATGACTGGAAAACAACCGCTTCCAAATGGAGAACAGAATGGCTACAAAAAAGAAAACATCTCCAAAAAGAGCTTCAGGACCTGCAAAGCAGTAGAGAGGAATGGAAAACCACCGCTTTAAGGCTAGAGAAGGAACTGCTTGAAGCGAAAGCAGAGTTAGAAAAGCAAAAACTCGCCCGAAAAAAAGCCGGAAGTAAAGATGTGTTTACTTTCTCTGTTAGTATCTGCCGTTATTTAGAAGACTATCTTCGCGAACAACTTCAAGAACGAGAGCTCTACATTAGAATCCGAAGTGCGACAAGCAACGAAGCAAAAAAGACTATTTCTATAAAGGCCAATGTTTTTACTAAAATCTTCTGGGAGTTCCCAACATCTAATGCAAAACTAACTCTGGATAAGCTTCTAGAACATAGCATTCCTGAAGCAACTGAAAAAGCAAAAGCGGCTCATCCTTTTTTCAAAGATTACAATGTTGATATTGAACTCAAGGGAAAACCTCGCTAGATTTTGGAGGTAGAAAATTAACACTTTCTGGTTGCCGGTTACTTTTCAAGTGGCCGGCTTTGTTTTTCTAATGAGGGTTTTATCAAAACTACCATTAGATAAAAAACTAATCCTGGACCGCTTGGGCATAGGTCAAGTCTGAATAACAAGACCAAGAGTGGTTGCTCTGCCGCACGGTAGCAGTTTTTGTAAATCTTTCAAGCGTTGTTTACATTCTGGCTATTAAAATAGTTAGCAATTCGCTGTAGAGGAGTTAACCCCTTAAGAGCACAATGCGGTCTCTCATAGTTGTAGTAATCAACAAAATCCTGCAGACACTTTCTTCTTTCTTCTCTTGTTGTAAAGGCTCCTTTTACGTGCCATTCTTCAAGAAGTGTTCTAATCACCCTTTCTGCCTTACCATTGGTTTGAGGTCTTCCTGGTCTTGTGTACTTCTGAACTATTTTGTTCTTATCACATTTCTCAACAAAAGCATGATCTTTCCTGCCTTTATAGCAGGAACCATTGTCAGAATAGACAGTTTCTGTTTCAAAGGGAGCACTTTTGGTGACTTCCTCAAGGTGAATCGCGCTACTGTATTTGCCTTTATCCGGAAAGATGTCAGCCACGAGATAACGGGAATAATCATCTACAGCCACATGAAGGTGTTCTCTTTTATCTCTTTGACCTTCAAATTTAAGAAGAGGGAGTCTTCTTGTGTCAAAATGAACCATCTCTCTTGGATATGACTTTTCATATCTTCTGATGCCCATCCTTTCGATTCTCTTTTGAAGTTTCTTTTCTACTTTACTTAGCTTCTTTAAACCGTGCTTAATCGTTTTGAAGCGGTAATTCACGCTTTTTCGGTTCTCAAACTCGTTTAAGCGAGCTCTTTCAAGAACCTTGTAGATTGTAGGTCTTGAAATCTTATACTCTCTAGCTAGAGAGGTAACTGACTGGCCCATGTTCCAGGCCTGATAGATTGCCCTTCTCATGTAGGGCAATAATTTGGTATTCTTGTGCATAGAGGTCTGGTTAATTGTTAGCTTCTACTAACTATTTTAACCGGCCTCTACTTAATTAAAAGTGTAAACAACTCTATTGTATATTA
>CAZYLA010000008.1:0-19824 GCA_964648435.1 uncultured Candidatus Saccharibacteria bacterium | reverse complement strand
ATGAGTATAAATCTGGCAACGGCGTATAACAAGCGGGTATCTGGCTTCGTGCCTTTGACACTCCGCCCAAATCCTCGCTTCGCTCGGACTTCAGATATCCACTACACGTTAAACGGAAATACCTTTAAGTAGCCATTGATGGCGACTTTTAAGGCAGGCGGGAGCAAAGCCCCCGCCTTGCTGAATTTTACCTTTTTAAATTTCCAATCTTTGATTTATGAATTAAATTTGGTAAAATAATGTCAAAGGTTTGAAGCGATTTTTTATCCGGAGCCACAAAAAAAAGAATTACTTAAATAAGTAATTCTTTAAAATTGCCTTTTGGGCGATTTTTTGGTAGAATGAATTTGCAATGAGTAAGTCTACAATGTTAACATTTTGGGCATTAGTGGTGTCTTTCATTTTTATATTAAGTAAATTTTTTATTCCTGTAGTTGAAGAGTTTTTTAATGGCCCTTTTCTTTTTCTGGCGCCAATTATTATTTTTTCTTTATTGGGTTTATTGTTGTTCCTCTTGACTTTCCGAGAGAAGCCCGAGGGACCTCTTAAGATTTTCTTACTACTGACAGGAGGTTCTGCTTTTTTATTTTTTATTTTTATTTTATTGCATAATTTAATTTATGCTTTATTTATTTACTTTTTTGGTGAGAACTTTTGGGAGAAAATAGGGTTAGGTGATGAACCTTTGTTTTTTATTCTAGCAATTTTTGTATGCCCAGCGGCGTTTTTGATTGGCATAATAGGCAGTATCATTTTGTTTGTCAAAAAAAGAAGGATTGTTTAAAACTGCCCCATTTAGCGAGCCAAAAAATTACCCCGCAGTCCTGCGGGGTAATTTTTTGGCTCGCAGAAGATTTTTTAAAAAGCTCTTTATCGGAATCTCTCAAGGACTTCTAAAAGATTAGAATTGACCTTGTGGAGTGTTTAATCGCAAAGTTGAATTGATTTTTAGAAAAGATTTTGGTGTGAGAGTTTACTGACTAGTAATGACTTTATTGCGTTTAATTGATTCTTTGGCTGCTTCAACCATTTCTTGAAAAAGCGTCTGATTGCCGGAACCGCAGACAGAGTTGAAATAACTTTCAGCTTCTGTTTCTTTTCCTAAATAGTAATAATAAGCAACAACCGCGGAAACCGGTCCTCTAATAGGAGCCATTTCCTCGTTGCAGTTGCTGTTGTATTGTTTGGTCATATCTTGGGCGGCATTTTTCCAAAAAACAATTTCGTTTTCTAAGAATTCCGGGTATTTATTGTTAACATTAACTAGTTTTCCTTTCTGGTACTCAAAAATGTTTTTAGGAATGCCGCTTGAAGCGTAATCAGTAAAGCGGTAGGCATAGCTGTCGTCGCCAAGAATAATTTCTTGAGTGCCGTCATTGTTAAAATCCTGATAGAGAAAAGGGTGATTGCCGGCATCAACCTGGAGAGTTTTAGTAAGAGAGGTAGGCGAAACTTCAAAAATGTAGTGAGTAAAACAGCAATGGGCCCCGCCAGAATAAGTGGTAAAGATTAGTTCTTCTTCCTTGTCTTTATCAATATTTACAAGTTCATTTTCGCCAAAAGAAAATTCTCCAAAGTTTTCCACATAAAGAACTTTGCCGCTTGCATCCTCGTAGACAAGACGGGACTCGCCAGGTGACATTGGGTACATATCTGGGTCAGTTTGAGGTTCTTCGGGCTTGAATTCAGTGTAAATGAGATTAGTGCCAACTTGGATTTGCTGACCCACGGTTTCCCAGCCCTCTTTCTCAAGAACTTGGGGGACAGGAGGGGTTGGAGGGGTTGGCGGTTTTTCTTTACATTCAAGACCAAGAAGAGGAAGGATTAAAATTGCTAATAAGAATGGAAGTACTTTTTTCATGTATTTTAATTACTAATCATTTTTATTTTGCCAAAATTTTTAGAAAAAGGAAAGGGGGCCTGAACTTTGTTCAGGTGCCCTGATACTACTTCCGGCTCTTCTCCAATCGGCCCCCGCTCCCTCCTAAGAACGATTTATGACAAACTGAAAAAAATTGTAAAGTGGTTTTTTAAAAATTCTTTCAAAAAATAGCTTATTTCTGCTGATATTAGCAAAAAAATAAATCTAGAAAATAATAAAAAAGTTTGTTTTTCAGTATTTTTTAAATATGTTATAATTATAGTGTAAAAACAAAGGAATTTTAGAAACAAAAACTAAACCCGCTCAAATTTTTGTTCCAGCATAGAGTGTCGCAGGCAAAAAATTTGGCGGGCAAAAGGAGATAGAATTTATGAAATGTCCAAAGTGCGGAGCAGAGGTTCGTGAAGGGGCTAAGTTTTGCGGCAGTTGCGGTGCCCCGTACCGAGAGAAATCTCTGGTACAGGGCGGTGCAAAAATAGAGGCAGACCCGCCACCAAAGAAAGCTTCTCCAGAGCCGCCTTCAAAGCCGGAAGCGGCCCAAGCAGCTGCTCCAGGGTCCTCGCAAACAACTCCTAAAAAATCAAAAAAAGGTCTTTTAATTGGTTGCCTGATTGCTGTCCTCGTTGTTTTACTGATTTTGGCAGGCATTGGTGTTTGGGGTTATTTCAAACTAAAGAAATGGGCTGAAGAGACTTCTAAAGTGCCCACAGACGCAGCCCAGTACTTAGACACTGAGCCGCCTGGTGGCGCCGGAATTATGCCTCCGACTGATAATACTGTAACACCCCCTCCTGATTCTGGGGTTACTCCGCCAAAAGCAGAGGAAGAAAGCCATCCGGATGATGCTTCTGGAAAAGAGATCCCAGGCGTTCCTCGCTACCCCGGCTCTGTGAGGACTAGTTATAATGAAGACGCAAGCGGCGTGTCCGCTGGCTATCATCTTGCTGGTGGGATTTCAGCGGACACAATTATCAATTATTACCACCAGATTTTGCCAGGTCAGGGCTTTACTCTGGAGAGAAAAACCGCAGGCAAAGAAATCCTTTTTAAGGACGCAAGCGGCAAGCTCCTGCAGGTCTGGATTTTCTTTAGTGATCCTTCTGAAGGTACGGATTATGTAATTGAATATCCACCGCTGAACCCAAACCAATAAAGGCCGACTTTTTAATTTATGCAAAAAGTTTTTAACTTTCTTTTGATTATCTTTTGTATTTTTGTTATTGCTTATATTGCTTTTCTCTTGTATGTAAAATATTGGCCAGAGAGAAATTTGGGAGAAGATGAACTTGAAGCGCCTGGTATTGTGGAAGGGATCGTTACTGATGACCCTAAATTTTTGGAAGAAGGGGTTTTGCCTCAAACATATTCCGACGCAGAAGTTCATTTTTACAAAGCTGTGGAATCAGGGAGATATAAGTTAGGAGAAGGAGACGAGGAAAAAATAGATTATGAAATTGGTGAGAAGGTGGAGGATGTAAGAACGAGCGATGATGGTGACTTTTTTGTCGAACTGCCCCCAGGAAAATATTTCGGCCGGGCATTTTATCAAGAGAGCAGTCATTCCCAGGAGGAGTTTTTTGAGATAAAAAAAGGAGAAAAAAAGAAAATTGATTTTTATTTGATACATCCTCCAAATTAGGTTAAAATAAAAGAGAGTTGTTGATAAGAATGGTTAAAGACAAAAACAAAACCCAAAAGTTTTTTCGGATTTTACTTGTCTGCTTTTTAGCAGGAACTCTTTTAAGTTTGTATGCCTACCAAGAAGCAAGCGCCCAAAACCAAGTTCAAGACAGGTCGGGCCATACTTATACTTTTACGACTAGCGGAAACAAGGTCAGTTATAATATTGAGCCCTATTATACATCGGGCCTTAAGGGAGTAAGTGGCAGTTTTGGAGTAAAAGATGAGTATAATGTTATGGTTCAACCGGCAGATAACTGTGTTTTTGCGGTGTATGTTGATGGCAGTAAATTACATGCCCAGGCCTTATCACCGGTTCCTCACCCAGTAAGCGCTGTGGGCAAGGAACTTACTTTAGATACAGGAATTGACTCTCTTGCAGCTAATCAAGTCACTATTTACGAAGTTCATAAGTTTGGAATATATATTGCTTGGGTAAAAAATGGGAAAGTTTATCACGCTGTGGTAGACCGTTGGCATGGAGTTGTTGAAGAAGGAGAGTTAACGGGTTCTGATATCCCCCCAGGCATTTCTTTAACTGGAACTGGCGCTCCGGGAACTGCTTTAACAGATAGCCAGAGCGATGTTACTGGGCCGATTTCCGGAACTTCTTATGTTCTTGTTTTAGATTCTTCTGGTTCAATGAGCGGCGCAAAGATCAACACTGCCAAGAGTCAGATAACAAAATTAGTTAACAAATTATCAAGCGACGATGAGGTCGCTTTGTTTATTTTTGAGGGTTGCGGTGATGTTAAGCTGATTCAGGGGTATACTCAAAACAAGCAAAAGATAATAAGCGGCCTTGACAGGGCAACTGCCCAGGGCGGCTCCTCACCGGTTGCAGAGTCAATTCAGGTTGGGAAAGCATATTTGGAGCAATATCATCATGGGCCAAAAGGAAAATTAATTCTTTATTCAGATGGTGGTGAGAATTGTCAAGGCGACCCGATAGCGGCGGCAAAAACTCTAAAAACAGCTTCTTTTGAGATTGATTTTGAAATCGTTGGCTATAATTTGTCAAAAGAAGGTAAAAAAGAGCTCAAGAAAATTGCCAAGTCCGGCGGGGGAAAATTGAATAAAGAACTTGTGCTTGATCCAGAAGCAGAAAAGCAAAAAGCAGGAGATGCTAAAAATAAGGCCGGGGCCGCGGCGGCGGCCGGGGCCGCCGCCGCGGCAGGTTCCTATGTTGCCACTGGTAGCCTGCGGCTTAGGCAAATGTGGCAAAGTTTATTTGGCTCAGACGGCCTTTTTACTAAAATAAAATAAAATGAAATGAATACTTTACGATTTCTTTTCTTCTTTTCTATTAATTGGCTGCTTAGGATAGTTGGTCTTGTTTTTGTGGCTTTGTTTATTTTGGCTATCTTTTCAGAAATTGCAACTTATAGAAAGAAAAAAGAAGTAAAAATCAAAAACTTGTGGATTTCAACGGCGCTTTCTATTATTGTTCTCTTTATTTTCAGGTGGGTAGGCGGCGTAAATTTAGCCGGCAGATACTGGTGGCTAAATTATTTAATTATTCCGGCAATAGGCGTTGTGATTGGTTTTATTTATGCTAATACAAAAAAATTGTCCAAGGAAGGAAATAAAATTTTAAGCCAGGGAAATATTTGGTATTTAATGTTCTGGGGAATAACCACAGCTCTTTTGCAGTTAATGTTTTTACTAGGCATTTACCAAGGATTCACTATAGTTGTTTATGCTCTTCTTTTAAGCACCAGTATTTTAGTTGGAAATAACCTAATGCTGATTTTAAAAGTCAATAGTTTAAAAGGTAGCTCTCCAAGAGTAACCACCCCGCCGCCAGCGCCGGCAAAAAAGTAGACAGGCGTTTTAGTTGTTGATTTCGCCTCTCACCTGGACTTGGCTGTCTAAAGGCAGAATTGGATGCTTCGCATCCAGCCAAGTCCAAGTGAGGGGCGTTTTTATATAGTAAAAATTATGGTAAGATTTAAGTGAAGCCTTCTCAGCTTAAAAGCCGGGGTATTCTTCGCTTCTTAAGGCTGAAACCCCGCACCGAAAGCCCAGAGAAAACCTCCATTTATCCCTGCCTTAAAAGGCGGGCTTTCTGGTGCTGGGGTAGGTAAAATAATTTAATTAAAACTATGGAATATTTTAACGAAGTTTTAGAAGAAATTAAAGAGCGGATGCAGACCCAAGGCCTTTTTACGAAAGAAGAATACTTTGAGCTTGTTGACGAGGTTGTTGAAGAAAAGAGAGGAGAAGGCGAACTTACAAATGATTTTGATTTTGAGGGTTTGAAGGCAGACCTTAAAGAAAAATGGCGGGATATCAAAAAAGGTATTTAATATGGAAAATTCAGAAATTGCCAAAATTTTCAGGGAGATTGCAGATTATTTGGAACTGGAAGATGTTCAATTCAAGCCGCGCGCTTATCGCAAGGCCGCTCAAGCATTGGAGACCTTGCCGCTTAATGTTGCCAGTTATGAAAAAGAGGGGAGAAAGCTGGAAGACATTTCTGGTATTGGCAAAAGTATTGCTGATAAAATCAGAGAGCTTTTGAAGACCGGCAAACTAAAAGATTATGAACGTCTGAAAAAGAAATTACCGGTTGATATGGGTGGACTTACAGCCATTGAAGGTGTTGGTCCAAAAATGGTAGAGAAGTTCTATAAAAAGCTTAAAGTGAGAACAGTTGAAGATTTAGAGAGAGTTGCTCGCAAGGGAAAAATTCAAGAGCTTCCGGGATTCCGTGAGAAAACTGAAAAAAATATTTTAGATTCAATTAAAATTTTAAAAGCCCGAGAAAAAAGATTTCTTTTGGGCTACATTTTGTATCAAGTCAAAGATATTTTAGACAAGGTTAAAGCGATTAAAGAGATTAAAAAAGCCGAGGTTGCTGGGTCAATCAGGCGAATGAAGGAAACAATTGGCGATGTCGATATTCTAGCGACAGCAACGAATCCTAAAGAAGCAATGGAAAAATTTACTCATTTTAAAGAAATAAAAAAAGTTTTAGCCAAAGGTCCAACAAAATCATCAATTCGGCTAGCAAATGGCTTGGATGTTGATTTGAGGATTGTGCCCGAAAAAAGCTACGGGGCGGCGCTTCAGTATTTTACTGGCAATAAAGCTCATAATATTGTTTTAAGAGCTATTGCCAAGAAAAGGGGCTATAAACTTTCAGAGTACGGGGTTTTTAACAAAAAAGGCAAACAAGTTGCCGGAAGGACTGAGGAAGAAGTTTATAAGAAACTTGGCTTGCCGCTGATACCGCCAGAGCTTCGGACAGCAAGTGGTGAGATTGAAGCCGCGCAAAAAGGCAAGTTGCCAAAAGTAGTTGGCTACAGCGATATTCAGGGCGACCTCCATATGCATACAAAATGGAGCGACGGGGCAAACACAATTTCCGAGATGGCCTTGGGGGCGCGGGAGAGGGGCTTAAAATATATTGCGATTACTGATCACACAGGTCATTTAAAAATAGCAGGCGCTCTTACAAAGAGGGATTTTAAAAAACAGTTTAAAGAAATTGAAAAAATTAATAAAAGAATTAAAGGCATTAAAATTTTAAAAGGAGCGGAGATTGACATTAAAGATAATGGCGAGTTGGATTTCGATAACAAAGATATTTTGAAAGAGTTAGATATTGTGATTGCTTCTGTTCATTCAAATTTTAAAATGCCAAAGAAAAAAATGACTGCTAGAGTTATTAAAGCCATTAAGAATCCTTATGTAAATATCTTAGGTCATCCAATGGGCAGGATGATTCAAAAAAGAGAACCTGTTGAAATTGATTTAAAAAGGGTTTTCAAAGAAGCAAAGAAAAACCAAGTGGCTTTAGAAATTAATGCTTTTCCGGAAAGGCTAGATTTAAAAGACATTTATATAAGAGAAGCAATTAAAAACGGCGTGAAGCTGGCAATTAATACTGATGCTCATAGTTTGGATCACTTGAGATTTTTAGAACTTGGCGTTGGTCAGGCGCGCCGGGGCTGGGCAAAGAAAAAAGACATAATTAACACCTTGCCTTTTAATAAATTATCAGGTATTTTAAAAAAGCAGTAATTAAGCGGCAAGAAGGGTAAGAATGAAGTATTTCTTAACAATCATTCTTTTTTTGTCTCTCTTTTTCCCATTTTTTGCTTTAGCAGATGAAGCCGAACAGGATGAGCCCCGGGAAGAGTACTTTGAAGCAGAGGTAATTGAAGTTGTCCAAGAAGAGGAAGTTGAGCGTGAAGACGGGACAAAAACGATTCAGCAAGTCTTAAAGTTAAAGGGCCTCGAGGGTCGTTTTAAAGATATTAAATTTACTTTTGACGGCTTTAAAGAAATTGATGTTAAGGCAAAAAATATTTATAAAAAGGGAGATCGGGTTGTTATTTCTTATTTAAAAGATGTTGAGGGTAATGATAAATTTTTAGTAGTTGATTATGTCCGCCGCAGCCAGTTGTATCTTTTAGCCGCAGTTTTTGTACTGGTAACAGTTTTAGTTGGCCGGTGGCAGGGCTTTAAATCTTTAGTCGGTCTTTTTATTAGTTATCTTGTTATTTTAAAATTTATTATCCCCCAGATTTTAAAAGGCTCAAATCCACTTTTGATTGCCATTCTTGGCGGCACTTTTATTTTATTTGTGACAATTTACATTATTTATGGCTTTCAAAAGAAAGCTCACGTGGCGCTTTCAGGAACAGTCGCCTGTCTGATTATTACTGGAATTATTTCCATTATCTTTACAAATTTGACGCGTTTAACTGGCTTTGCTTCTGAAGAATCGCTTTATTTAATTTCTTTAGGGCTGCATAGTATTGACCTGAAAGGCATTCTTTTGGCTGGCTTTATTATTGGTGCTTTGGGAATTTTAGATGACATTACCGTTAATCAGGCATCTGTGGTTGAGAGTATTTATAAAACAGACCCAAGAATAAGGCGGTTAAAAGCATTTAAAGAAGCAATGAAAGTTGGGATTGATCATATTAGCTCAATTATTAATACTTTGTTTTTGGCATACACTGGAGCGGCTTTGCCTCTTTTAATGTTATTTAGCGTGGGACCAGAAAATTTGAGCTCATTTTCCACGATAATTAACAACGAGATTATTGCGACTGAAATCATCCGGGTTTTGGTTGGCAGTATTGGCATTATTTTAGCGGTACCCATTACAACGTTTTTAGCAGCTTATTTTTTAAGGGAGAAAAAGAGCTTAAAAGAAAAAATTACGTAATTAAATAAGTAATTAATTACGTAATTAATTGCCCTCCCCGTGGGGAGTTTTTATTTTATCCCCTTGACCCTCACCACTTTTATAAAAAGGTGTGGGGGTAACCCCACACCAATATAATTGGTAATGGGGCTTGACACGCTTTTATTATGGGTATATACTCATAATTGGGGGGATAAAATATGGTTAGACCAAAAAAATTAAGATTCGTTCGTTTTGATCCTGAGGTAACTTATTTTAAACCTCGGGCAGTGCCGCTTTCTTCCTTAGAGCAGGTTGATTTAGAAATGGACGAACTTGAGGCTATTCGCCTCAAAGATTTGGGAGATTTATCTCAGGAAGAAGCTGCTAAAAGAATGAGAATTTCAGATTCTACTTTTCAGCGGATTTTAAAATCAGCTCATAAAAAAATTGCTTCTGCTTTGGTCGAAGGCAAGGCAATTGCTATTAAAAAGAAATTTAAAGAGTTATAATCTAAGAGAGGAGGTGAAATAAAGTGCCTTTTGGAGATGGAACAGGACCTCTTGGGCAGGGTCCTCGAACTGGTAGGGGAGCAGGTTATTGTTCTGGTTATGGTATACCTGGCTATGCCAATCCTTATGTAGGCGGCAGGCGCTTCTTTGGTCGTGGCTTTTTTGGTTGGGGCCGTGGCTTTGGTCGTGGTTGGTTTGGCCGAGGTTGGGCTCGCTGGTCTCGATTTGGCGGTTATCCTTATTTAGGTTATTATCCGCCCTATCCAGTAGAGCTTTCAAAAGAAGAAGAACAAAAGATATTGGAAGAAGAAGCTAAAACTTTAAGAGAAGAACTTAAAGAAATTGAAGCCCGGCTTGAAGAGGTCAAAGTTAAGATTAAGAAAAAATAAGAATTAATTAATCCTCCCAAGTTTTTGGGCTACTTCACAAAATTTTTGCCGGAGGCAAAAAGCCCGAAAACTTGGGAGGAAAAAAAGGAGATAAACTTATGAGTCCTTTAGGTGATGGGACCGGTCCTTTAGGCCAGGGTCCAGGAACAGGTCGTGGCCTTGGTCGTGGCGGCGGTCGTGGCAGAATGGGTGGTTTTGGTTTAGGCCCTGGTGGTTTTTGCGTTTGTCCGCAATGTGGCGAAAAAGTGCCTCATCAACGCGGGGTTCCTTGTTTTCAGCAAAAATGTCCAAAGTGCAATAGTCCAATGACCAGAACCCAATAAAAAAATTAAGTTAATCAATTAAATTGATCCCACACCAAAAATTTTATAAAATTTTTAGTGCGGGGATTATAAACTTATGAAAATTTGTATTAGCTCTCAAGGCGACAATTTAAATGCACCTTTAGATCCTCGTTTTGGCAGAGCAATGTATTTTCTGATTGTTAATAAAAAAGGAAAGTTGTTAAAAGCAATTAAAAATACAGGGACACAAGCAATGCATGGCGCTGGGGTTACGGCTGCTCAAATTGTGGCAGATGAAAAAGTTGATGTTGTAATTTCAAGGAATATTGGTCCAAATGCATTTATGGCTTTAGCTTCGTTAGGAATAAAGATTTTTCTTGGTACTCCTGGGATGACCGTAAAAGACGCCTTTGAGGCATATCAGGATGGTCAGCTTTCAGAAGCAAGCGCAGCTACGGGCCCGGGTCATCGTGGATTTGGCCCTCCTTCACCAAGGTTTCGAGGGGCAGGTCGTGGACCTGGCAGAAGAGGATTTGGCCCTGGCCCTGGAATGGGCCCGCCTTCGCCAGGGCTTCGGGGAGCGGGTCGCGGCAGGGGTCGCGGAGGCCGTTTTAATTATTAAAAGCAAAAAATGACTCAAGAAAGAGTTTCTTTATTAAGCACTGTTATTAATTTTAGTTTAGCGGTTTTAAAATTAGTTGTTGGCTTTATTGTTAATAGCGCTGCTTTAATTGCTGATGGCATTCATTCTGGTCTTGATATTCTTTCTTCTTTAATTACTTTTTTAGGGATTAAAGCGGCTCAAAAACCAGCTGACGTGAAGCATCCCTATGGCCATCTTCGCTATGAGACTTTGGCTGGTTTTATGGTGACCTTGCTTTTACTAGTTTCTGCTGTTTGGATTATTTACGAAGGAGTTACGAGTATTTTACAAGGAGAGGTAACTAGAGTTGGCGCTATTGCTCTTGGCGTTGTTATTCTTTCGATTATCGTCAATGAATTAATGGCGCGCCTTAAATTTAAAATTGGTGAAAAAACAAGCAGCTTAGCTTTAGTGGCTGATGCTGAGCATTCCCGGGCCGATTCTCTTTCTTCGTTTGCGGTTTTAATTGGCCTTTTTGCAACGCGGTGGTTTGTCTGGGCTGACGGGGCGGCTGCGATTTTGATTGGTCTTTATATCTTATACCAAACTTTCTTTTTAGGACGAGAGATTATTGATAATTTACTTGACATTTCTAATCCTGAAATTGAGAAAAAAATTAAAGAAATCTGCACTGGGGAGGAAATTGAACTTTTGGGTTTAAGAACCCGAAAAATTGGGCCAGAGAATTTTGCAGAAGTAAAAATCGGCTTGGCGCGTGACTGGAAAATGCAAAAAGTTGAAGAAGTAATCACAAATCTCGAAGACCTGCTTAAAGAGAAAATCCCCAGTTTAAAATTTGTCGTTATTCAAGTTGTCTCTCACGAACTTAAACGCGGCTATATTAAGTCTCAGACCGGCCAGATTAGATCTTTCAAGGAACTCCCCAAGACAATCTCTTTAAAAAAGCTTGGTGTTCGGTCAATTATTCCGCTTTCTGAGAGCAATGAGCTTTCACCAACTTTTGGCGCACCTTATTATCTTGTTGTTGACGAGAAAGATGGCAATGTCGTCCAAAAAAAGAAAATTAAAAACCCTTATTTTACCATTGGCCGAGGTCATGGCGTCCGCTTTGCTCGCGAGGTCGAAGCTGACAAAGTTTTAACTTTAGAAATTGGCGAGCACGCCAAAGAATCTCTTAAAAATTTAGGCGTTGAGATAAAAACAGTTTCCAAGGAAGAAAATTTAGACCATCTACTTAAGGTTTAAAATCTCAAATGAGAATTGGCATTTTGGTTTTAGTGATTATTATCCTCGCTCTCGGTGGGTATTTCATTTATAAATTTTTTAACCTTGACTTTTTAAAAATTGGGCAAGAAAAGTCCTTGAACGTCTTCAAATCAAAAAAAGGCGTTGTTCCTGAGTTTACTCAAGATAGAAAGTTAATTCCCAAAAAAGCAGAAACATCAATGAGAATTTTAACTGTTTATGACAATTATCAAGCCAGAAAAGATCTTAAGTCTGATTGGGGATTTTCTTGTCTCGTTTTTTTGAATGGCAAAAAGATTTTGTTCGACACCGGGACATCTGGCAAGATTTTATTAAGTAACATGGAAAAATTAGGGGTTAGCCCCCAAGAGATTGATAAAGTTATTATTTCTCATGACCATTTAGACCACTTTGGCGGCTTAGACGCTTTTTTGAATCAAAACAAAAAAGTGAGGGTCTATGTTTTAAGTGCGCTTTCGCAGACAAGAGGAATTGCTCAAAATGCGGGCGCTGAAATTATTGAAAATGACGCTCCTTCCAAAATTAGCGAGGATGTTTTTACTACGGGCGCGCTTGGCACTGGCATTAAAGAGCAATCTTTAGTTTTAGATACTGAAAAAGGTTTAGTTGTAATTACTGGCTGTGCTCATCCTGGGATTGCCAATATTGTCTTAAGCGTCAAAAATCAATTCTCAGATAAAAACATTTATTTAGTTATGGGCGGTTTTCATTTATTTCAAACCAGTGAGGCAGAAGTTCATTCAATTATTAAGAGTTTTCGCGATTTAGATGTTCAGAAAGTCGCCCCATGCCATTGCACTGGCGATTCCGCCCGGCAATTATTTAAAGAGGAGTACGGTGATGATTTTATAGAGAATGGAGTTGGCAAAATAATAGCCATAGAATAAAGATTTTATAGTTTTACCCGCACCTCCCGCAGAATTGCGGGAGGTGCGGGTAAAACGGCGTTGGTAAAGAAATTAAAATATAAAAACTATTAATCATGCAATTTGCAAAGAAATTGATTTTTCTTGTTTTGATAGGCGTTTTTGTATTGGCTAATTTTAGTTTTGCTAAAGAAGCTGCGGTTGAAATTAATTTTTTCTATAGCAAGACCTGTCCTCACTGCGCCGAAGAGAAGAAGTTTTTAGAAGAATTAGAAAAAAAATACCCAGAAATTGAGATTAAAAAATTAGGACTTTTTGAAAGAAAAAACATTGATTTATTAAAGAAATTTTATCAGGGCTTTAATGTTCCGCCAGAAAAACAGGGTTATGTTCCAGTTACGTTTGTTGGAGAGAATTTTTTTGTGGGCTTTAGTAAAAAAACCGGCAAAGATATTGAAAATTGTATTTTAGAGTTGCTGGAAAGAAATTCTCGTCAAGAACCGTGCAAGCCGACAGGAGAAAAAATTTCTCTGCCTTTTGTTGGGGAAATAAATATTTCAAAGTTTTCTCCCTTTGCTCTAGCTGTAGTTTTAGGAACTTTAGACGGTTTTAATGCCTGTGCAATGGTTGCTTTGGGATTTTTGCTGGCAGTTTTAATAGCAACTGGCATTAGAAAAAGAGTGTTTTTAATTGGCGGAACCTTTATTTTTGTTTCAGGAATAGTTTACTTTTTATTTATTTCCGCCTGGTTAAATTTATTTTTAGTTTTAGAGCAGCTAAAAATTATTACTTATTTAGTTGGAATAATTATAGTTTTATTTTCAATATTTTTATTAAGAGATTATTTTCACGGTGTCATCTGCAAGTTGTGCCAGATAGAAAAAGAAAAAGAAAACATTTTTACTAGAATCGAGAGAAATCTTTTTAAGAAAATGGAAAGAATTTCCACTTCTAAAATGTCGCTACCCTTAGTTTTATTAGGAGTAGCGACTGTAGCCGCTGGAGTGAATTTAGTAGAGCTAGTTTGTTCCTTTGGTTTTCCTTTGGCTTTTACTAAAGTTTTGGCTAGTTGGCAGCTTCCTACTTTTCATTATTATTTTTATCTTTTGATTTATGTTCTTTTTTATATGCTGGATGATTTTCTAATTTTTATTTTTGCTGTTTTAACTTTGAGAATAACTCAAGTTTCAAAGAAGTATTTAAAAGCAATAAAGCTAATTTCAGGCGTTTTCCTTTTGGCTTTAGGACTGATAATGATTTTTTGTCCTGAACTTTTAATTTTTAGCTAAGACATTTTAAAAAGAAAAATTAAATTTGGATTGTGAAAAAGATAGCGATTACCGGCGGCAAAGGAGGCACAGGCAAATCAACTTACGCGGTTTTGATGGCAAGCCGGCTTTTTAGAAAGGATCGGCGGGTTCTTTTAATTGACGCTGATGCTGAGTGTCCGAATTTACATCTTCTTTTGGGCGTGGGAATAGGAAAAGTTTTAGAGCGAGTTTTTGCGGATTTTCCCAAGCTAGACAAGAAGAAATGCACTAAGTGCGGTCTTTGTGCAAAGACCTGTAAGGAAAATGCAATTTTTCAAGCACCCGGTAAATACCCAATATTTTTTAGAGACCTTTGTAGTGCTTGCGGTGCGTGTATGATTGTTTGCCCAGAAGGTGCTATTAAGCCCCAAAAAGAAGAAATCGGCAAAATTTATTTTCAAAAAATTAAGGATAATTTTTTTCTTCTAACTGGCTTGGCAAAAGCAGGGCTTGAAGAAACCGGACCAGTAGTTGGAAAATTAAAAGAGGTCGCCCTCAAGATTGCTAAAAAAGAAAAAGCGGATTTTGTGATTATTGATACTGCGGCAGGCACTCATTGTCCAGTTATTAATGCCCTAATGGATATTGATATTGCCTATGCGGTGACAGAGCCGACACCAATGGGCGCTTATGATTTGCACCTAATTCTGGATTTAATGGAAAAGTTAAAAATTAAGAAAGAAGTCGTTTTAAATCAGGCCGACCTTGGCGACAAAAAGCTTTTAAACAAAGTTCTTGCTGATTTTAAAATTAAAAAATTTTTTGAAGAAATTCCCCATTCTAGAAAATTAGCTAAAGCTTATTCCGCGGGAGAACTTTTGAATTTTAACTTGTAAGAAATTTATGTTCAAAGTAAATAAACAAAAGTGTACTAGTTGTCAGCTTTGTGTTCAAAAATGTCCTGGAGCAACAAAGATCGGAGATGATGGCAAGGCAGAAGTAATTAACCAGGATAAGTTAGAAGAATGCGGCGGAGAAAGTATTTGTCCTTTTGGAGCGATAGAAAAAGTAGGCGAGGAGTCGGCGACAGCTGAACCCCGATCTTATCAGCCCCAGCCATCCCAACCATCCCAGCCGTTCCCACAGCCTTTTTTCCCGGGAGGTTTTGGCAGAGGAATGGGCAAGGGGATGGGTGCTGGCAGAAGAAGAGGTTTTGGTATAGGACCTAGAGATGGCGGGGGAAGAGGCAGGGGGAGGGGTTTTGGAGGCGGAAGAAGATAAAGAAAGGGCATAGTTATGTTTGAGATAAAAGAAAAAGTTATTGTGATAACTGGCGGAGGTGGTGTGCTGGGTGGATATTTAGCTAAAGAGTTTGGTAGGCTGGGTGCCAAGGTGGCTGTTTTGGATATTGATTACCAAGCTGCTAGAGCAGTTGTTAAGGAGATAAAAAAGAATAAAGGGGAAGCCCAAGCCGTCAAATGCAATGTTCTAGAGAAAGACAGTGTTCTTTTGGCTTATAATAGAGTCAGAGGAAAATATCAGAAAGTAGATATTCTCTTAAATGCTGCCGGCGGCAATAGTCCTAAAGCGACAACTGATGATGAGCAATTTGGGGAGCAAGAGAAGGAAGATATAAAAAGTTTTTTTGATATTGAAAAAGAAAGTTTGGAGTTTGTCTTAGATTTGAATTTAATAGGAACAATGTTAGTCAGTCAAGTTTTTGCCAAAGAGATGAAAAGCGGGGGAGTAATTATCAATTTTTCTTCAATGAATGCTTTTAGGCCCCTTACCAAAATCAGCGCTTATTCCGCGGCCAAGGCCGCTATTTCTAACTTTACTCAATGGTTAGCTGTTTATTTAGCTAAACAGAATATTAGGGTAAATGCTGTTGCTCCAGGGTTCTTTCTAACTAAACAAAATGAATTTTTACTGAGAAATAAAGATGGTTCTCTGACCGAACGAGGAAAGAAGATAATAGATCATACTCCCATGGGTCGTTTTGGCAAGCCCGAAGATTTATTAGGAACCATACTTTGGCTAATCTCTGATGATTCAAAGTTTATCACCGGGATCGTGGTGCCTATTGACGGTGGTTTTTCAGCTTATAGTGGGGTATAAAAAAGAGAAATCACAACCTCTAACGAGGTAAACTTAAATAATATGAAAGTCGTTCAAACGCCAGGGGCTTGTAAATGGCACGATGTTTGTCCATTAAGGAGATTGGAAAAAGAAGGTAAAGTTTCTGATAAATGGAAAAAAGAGTATTGTGAAACTGAAGATAATTGGAAGAATTGTAAAAGATATCAAGCAGAAGAAAAAGGAGAACTCTGTCCAGATAATATGATGCCAAACGGAACAATTAAAAAATAGATTGAGGTAGTTGGTGCCGCTAAAAATCTAAAAAATTAAAGACGGAAAATTCCTCAAAATTATTTAGACATTAGAAAAATTTAAAAAATATAAGTGCCTTAGAATGAACAATAATTCAATCCTAAAAGTAAAAAACTTAAGTGTAAGATTTAATGGCGATGGGGTCATTAGGAATTTATCTTTTGAGGTTAGAGAGAAAGAAATTTTTACTATTTTAGGACCAAATGGGGCCGGAAAGACCACTCTTTTTAGAGCTTTGCTGGGATTAATACCCTTTGAGGGAGAAATTACTTGGGCTGAAAAAGATCTTAAAATTGGTTATCTTCCTGAACGTTTGTCCCGGGAAAAATTTAAAGAACTACCTATATCAGTAAGAGAGTTTTTTAAATTTAAAGAAGGTTCTGATGAGAAAATTTTTGAGATGTTAAAGTCTGTTGGGTTAAAAGATTCAAAAATTCTTGCGAAGAACCCGGGAGATTTATCTTCTGGTCAATTTCAGCGGCTTTTGATTGGGTGGGGTTTAATTGGTAATCCTCAAGTTTTGCTTTTTGACGAGCCAACTACTGGAATTGATATTGGAGGAGAAGAGACAATTTATTCTCTTTTGTATAAATTTTGGAAGAAAAAAAACTTAATCCCCTTAAATCCGCCAAAGGCGGTGCGGCGAAGCCGCAATTTAACGGGGTTAACTATTTTACTTATTACTCATGATTTAAACATTGTTTATAAATATTCTACTAATGTTTTGTGCTTGAATAAAAAAGCGGTTTGTTTCGGACCTCCCAGAGAAATTTTAACTCCCCAGAACTTAGAAAAGCTGTACGGAACCGAAATTAAATTTTATAAACATACCCACTAAAATAATTTTCAAATAATATGGATGCTCAATTTATTTTAAGTTTAATCGCCGCAGTTTTTATTGGAGGAGTGGCTGGGTATTTAGGCTCTTTAATGATAACTAGAAAGATGGTTTTAGCAGGCGGCCCCTTGGGCCATCTGGCTTTGCCGGGAGCGGCTTTGGGGCTTCTCTATGGTTTTAATATTTTTTGGGGAGCATTGGGAACGATAGTCGTTGGAGCGGTTATAATTTGGCTTTTAGAAATTAAAACTAAATTGCCAATGGAGGCCTTAACTGGCTTGGTCTTTGCTGCGGGCGTGGCTCTCAGTTTTCTAATTTTACCTGTATCCCAAGCTGAAGAGGCCTTAATTGGAGATATTACCAAGATAAATTTGACTGATGCGACTCTGGCGATAATTTTAGGGACAATTATTTTTTTGATTATTAAAAAGATTTACCCCCAGATGATTTTATCGGGAATTTCTGAAGATTTAGCAAAAACAGAAGGAGTTAATGTTAAAAAATATAACCTGATTTATTTAGCTTCTATTGCTTTAATTGTTGCTTTGGAGGTAAAACTAGTGGGCGGTCTTTTGACAGTTGCGATGTTAGTAATTCCAGCTTCTGCTTCAAATAATTTTGGGAGAACTCTTTCTTATTATTCTTTAGGGGCTTTAATAATAGGAGTAATTTCTGTTGTTTTGGGAATTCTATTGTTTAAACTTATAGGTTTTTCCGCTGGTCCTCTGATTATTTTATCAGAAACAATTATCTTTTTGATATCATTATTTTTCAAAAATAGGTAAAGAAATTAAATAAAAGGTCGACCTCTAACTATAATTCTTAAATTTTAATGATTTTTATGGCTTTAATTCCTTCTTTAGAAGAAGATCAAGTTGAAGGAACAGCTCGTCAAGTTTATGAAGAATTTGAAAAACAGGGCGGAGATGTTCCTGAATGGGTAAAGGTAATGGCTCATTCGCCCAAGATATTAAAAGAATTTAAAGAACTTTTTAGGGTGGTGATGGGAAAGGGGGAAATAGAAACGCGACTGAAGTGGAAGATGGCTTATTTAATCTCGGAAACCCTAAAATGTCCCTTTTGCGTTAGCGTTAGCGCTAAAATGCTGGAAAAATTTGGTGCTGAAAAAAGGGCGATTGAGAATCTTAAAGAAATGAAGAATTTACCTAGAAAAGAAAAAGAAATTCTTGCCCTTGTAAAAGACGTTACTTTAGACGGTCATCTGGACAATCTGGAAATTTTTGAAAAAGTAAAAGAAAAATTTACCCCCGCCCAAATTGTTGAGCTTGTTTCTGTTATTGGTCTTTTTAACTATATTAACCGGTTTAACAACACTCTTGGAGTTCTTCCAAAGTAGATGGTTGCCTATGAAATACAATTTTTGTCCAAAATGCGGTAGTCGGTTAGAATTTGGTAAACTTAAAGATAATGATAAAAAAAGGCTTTATTGCCCTGATTGTGGATTTATTTTTTATCAAAATCCGAAACCGGCTGTCGGCGTGATAATATTCAGAGAGCCAGACGAGATTTTGTTAGTTAAGAGAAATATTCATCCTTATAAAAATTTTTGGAGTTTCGCGGGTGGGTTTATTGAAGAAAACGAAAAACCTGAAGATGCCTTAAAGAGAGAAGTTTTGGAAGAACTGAATCTAAAAGTAAAAAAGACGGATTTCTTTGGTTTTTATGTTGATAATCGTTCTTACCAGAAAGATTCTTTGCTTGGAATCATTTATTTTTCAAGCAGTGATAGAATTGATTTTTCCAATATTAAAATAGACGATGATGAAATCAAAGATTTTAAATTCTTTAAACTTAAAAACCTTCCTCAAAAAGTTGCTTTCCCTTTGATCGTTAAGAAATCTTTGGAGGATTTTAAAGAAAGGTTTGCTAAAAGATGAAAATTGCGATTGCCTCAGGGAAAGGAGGAGTTGGAAAGTCAATGCTAACCTCGTGTTTAGCAATGCTTTTTAATGAAATAGGTAAAAAGATTGTGGCGGTTGACGCTGATGTTGATGCGCCAAATTTGGCGGTGTGGCTGAATGAAACAGGAAAACCTGACAAGATAAAAAAATTAAGCACTTCTTTTAGGCCGGTTTTTGATTATAATAAATGCGCTGGTTGCGGTGATTGCGCTAAAGCGTGCAAGTTTGGGGCTATAAAAATGGAGAACAAAAAACCAAAGCTAAATCCTTTTTTGTGCGAAGGTTGCGGTGCCTGCGAAGTAATTTGCCCGCACGGCGCAATTTCCCTGAAGCCAGTTAAAAACGGTGAGTTAAGAATAAGAAAAACAAAATACGGTTTCCCCCTTGTTTCAGGTCAGCTTTATCCTGGTGAGACCGGTTCTGGCAAAGTAGTTACGGAAATTAAAAAAGGGGGAGAGAAATTTGGTTATGAAATTATGCTTATTGATTCCTCGCCAGGCACGGGCTGTCCAGTGATTGCCTCGCTTCAAGACGCTGATTTTGCGGTTTTAGTTACCGAACCCACTCCTTCGGCCTTTTCTGATTTAAAACGGGTGTTAGAAGTGGTAGACCATTTTAATTTGCCTTTTGGTGTTGTCATTAACAAAAGCGATTTAGATCCAGAATTTAATGAAAAAATAAAAAAAGAATTTAAAGGCGAAATTCTCGGTCAAATTTCTTATGACCAGAAAATTTTTAAGGCAGTTTCTCACTTTCAGCCGATTATGGAAACAAACCTTAAAGCCAAAAAAGAAATC
>CAZYLA010000007.1:0-20283 GCA_964648435.1 uncultured Candidatus Saccharibacteria bacterium | reverse complement strand
GAAATTAGAAGTTTAGAAGTGACAACAAAATATGCCTAGGCATCAAATGTTGTCACTTTTTACTTTTATCCAGTTTTTTGTAAAGTATTGCTTCTTTCATCTTAATTTCATTTTACTACTTAAATGTTATAATGTTAAATGTCAACTGTTAACTGTCAATTATTATTATGCGCAGGATTTTTATTGCTATTAATTTACCAGCAGAAGTAAAGGATAAAATTATTAAGAAAGTTTACGACAAAGACCTTCCGGGCCGTTTTATTTCCAAAGAAAATTTGCATTTAACATTGGTGTTTTTGGGATATTTAAAAGATGAAGATTTGGGAAGAGTAGAGCGGGTTTGCACTGATATTGTGCGACATACAATGCCATTTTATTTAACAATAAAAAAAGCGGTTTTAGCACCTCAAAATAGGATGATTTGGGGCGTTTTTAAGGATTCAAAGCGCTTAAAATCCCTTCAAAATCGCTTAAAATTGGCTCTAGAAAGCGCCTTAGTAACGAAAAGGGAGAAAAGACCATATTTACCTCATTTAACGCTCTCTCGCGTTAAACAAAAAGACCGAAAAAAAATAGCCAGAATGTGGCAAAACATAGATTTGAATCTTGGTTTTGAAGTTCATGGTATTGAGATTATGGAGTCAGAATTAAGTCCAAAAGGCGCGAGATATCAAGTTCTAAAAACATTGACTTTTTTAAATAAAAATGTTAATATATAGGCGTCGGTAGTGCGATGCTAGGCAGTAGGGGAGCGAATTAATGTTTGGCGTCCACTAGACATGTTTCCTTACTGCCTGCATTTTTAAAAAGGAGGGCTTAAGTAATGGCTGGAGAGACGCAGACAATAAAACAGTTTTGGGAGTTTCTCCACACCCCTAACCCAGATTGTCTAGATGGTGATGAAAGGCCGGTGCCGCCCATTGAGGTAATGCAGATGCTTGGCATGAGGATTGATCCCAGAAAAATGGTTACTTGCGATTGTGGCTGTCAGATTCAAGCTGCTCAGCTTGTGGGGGTTTCTGAATACAAGTGCGAGATATGCGGCAAGATTTACAGGAATCCATACCTAAGGCCTGTTGTAAAAGCAAGGGCTGTTTGAAGTCCCGCAGAAAAGTCCTGCGGGACTTTTCTTCTTGGTTTTAAAATGGTATAATTTAAAAAGATAGAGAATTATGAAGGTAAATATTGTGGACATAGGAATTGATAAAATTACTAAAAAAGAAGCACTTTTAAAAGTAAGAAAATTTTTAAAAAGCGGCCGGCATTACTTGGTAACGGTTTATTCAGAGATGATTGTGGCCGCTCAAAAAGACCAAAAATTTAAAGAAATTTTAAATAAAGCGGATTTGGCGGTGGCTGATGGCATTGGGATTTTATGGGCCGCTGAAGTGTCTCAAATCTCAAATCTCAAATCTCGAGCCTCAAAAATTTTTAGAAGTATTTTATACCTTTTTTGTATAATATTTTGGTCGAGGAAAATAAAAACGGTTTTGCCAGAGAGGATTGCGGGAGTAGATTTAGTAGAGGATGTTTGTGGTCTTGCCGCCGAGAAAAAACACGCCGTGTTTTTTCTCGGCGGCAAGGAAGGTATTGCCAAAGCCGCAAGCGAAAACCTTAAGAAGAAATTTCCAAGTCTAAAAATCGCGGGCTATTTTAGCGGCAGAAAAGAAAAAAAGGGAGACAAAGTTTTAAGAGGAATTATAAATCAAAAAAAACCAGATATTTTATTTGTTGCTTTTGGCCCGCCTCATCAGGAAAAATGGATCTTCCGCAACCTTTTACACCTTTCTTCTGTAAAACTTGCCATTGGTGTTGGCGGCTCTTTTGATTACATTGCGGGTCTAAAAAAACGCGCACCAAAAATTTTTCAAAAATTAGGATTGGAATGGTTTTGGCGACTTTTAAAAGACCCAAAAAGGTGGCGACGGATTATTAATGCCGTAATAATTTTTCCTTACATAGTTATTAAAAGTAAAATTAATGAGCGTTGAGATTTTAGAAGCAGGTTCAAAAACAAAAGAACACAGATCTGATATTGAATCTCAAGTTCGAGAATTTTGGGATGTTCGCGAGAAGTTACGGCACCCTTCACCCAAGGGCGTAGGAGCTTCAGAAACACTAGAGCTTGGAAAAGATTATCCCCACATTATAGAATTTTATGACAATACCGCTGAAACAATGGATAACAATCCTGAAAAATTAAAAAAGCTTAATTTCCTTTGGCAAAAATATATTTTAGGTAAAGAAATGACAGAAGCAGAGAAAGGAGAACTTGAGGCGATGTATAGAGAACATTTAGAGAAAAAACATGAGGGTTAGAACACGGATTGCACCGTCACCAACCGGGCCTTTGCATATTGGGACTGCCAGGACCGCACTTTTTAATTTTCTTTTTACAAAACAAAAAGGCGGTAAATTTATTTTAAGAATTGAAGATACTGACATTGAGCGTTCGGATGAGAAATACGTCGCTGATATTGTTAGGAATTTAAAATGGCTTGGGATTGAGTGGGATGAAGGTCCGACCGGTGTGATGACAAAAGATGAGAAAGGCGCTTTTGGACCCTACAGACAGAGCGAACGCATTTTTCTTTACAAAAAATATCTAGAAAAATTGCTTAAAGAAGGCAAGGCCTACTATTGTTTTTGCACACCCAAGGAGCTTGAAAAAGAGAGGGAAGAGCAAATGAAAAAAGGCGAGTTGGTTCACTACAGCGGCAAATGCCGCAAACTAACCAAGGAGCAAGTTGAAAAACTTAAAAGACAGGGCCGGCGTTCAATCATCCGTTTTAAAACAGAAGAAAAGAAAATCTCTTTTAATGATTTGATCCGCGGAAAAATTGATTTTGAAAGCAACCTAATTGGTGATTTTGCAATTGCTAAAGATTTAGAAACGCCGCTTTATAATTTTGCTGTCGCTGTTGATGATTTCACAATGAAAATTTCTTATGTTATTCGAGGCGAAGACCATATTTCAAATACCCCAAAACAAATTTTAATTCAAAAAGCCCTTGGCTTCCCAACACCTCTATACGCTCATATTCCTCTTATTTTAAATCCTGACCATACAAAAGTTAGTAAGCGTGATAGTAAAAAAGGGATTTTTACAGATATTCATGAATATAAAAAAAGGGGCTATCTTCCTGAAGCAATGGTAAATTTTATGGCCCTTCTTGGCTGGAATCCAAAATCAGATCAAGAATTTTTTTCAATAGAGGAATTAATTAAAGAATTTGATTTTAAAAAGATTAATCTTAGCGGGGCTATTTTTAACAAAGAAAAGCTTGATTTTATAAACGCTCATTATTTAAGAAATTTGCCTTTAGATGAGTTAACACACAAAACAATTCCATTTTTGATTCAAGCGGGCTTTATTAAAGAAAGAGGTAATAAGTGGCAGGACCAGGACGGCCAGGAGATTGATTTTGATTATCTTCGAAAGATTATGAATATTGAAAAAGAAAGGATAAAAGTTCTTTCAGAAATTATGGATTTGGTTGATTATTTCTTTGTTAAAGTTCCAAAGTATGAAACAAAACTTCTTTTTTGGAAAAAGCAAAAGAAGAAGGAACTTGCGGATATTCTTGAGCGGCTTGAAAAGTTTTTTAGCCGGCTTTCCGAACATCGCTTTAAAAAAGAAAGAGTTGAGGAGCTTTTGAGGGAAGAAATAAAGCTTAGAAAGTTTGGGGTAGGGGAGACGTTATGGCCGCTTAGAGTTCTTCTTTCTGGAAGAAAGGCCTCGCCTTCACCTTTTGAGCTAGTGGAAATTTTAGGTAAGGAGCGTGTTTTAAAAAGGATTAAAGTAGCGCGCAAAAAATTAGAAAATGAAAAATAAAATTTTAATTATTATTACGGTTTTGTTTGTGGCTTTGCTTCTTGGAAAGCCAATTTTTGATTTAAGAGCAGTTTCGATTGAGGAGTTGAGCCGCGAAATAAGCAAGAAGCGTCAAGAAGTTGAACGGATTGAGCGAGAGATGCGGGCTTATGAGGAAAAAATTCAGGAACAACAAAAAAAGGCCGCGACTTTGAAACGCCAACTCGCTATTCTCGAAGCCGATATTGAAAAGACCACTCTTGAAATCCAAAAAACAGAGCAAGAAATAACAAAGACAGAGCTTGAAATTAAAAAAGTTGAACTTGAAATTAAGAAAAAAGAAGAAGAAGTTGCCCGAAAAAAACAACATTTAGCCGAGTATATTCAGATTATTTATGAATACGGCGAAGAGTCACCGCTTGAGATCTACCTTGCTTACAATAATTTTTCAGATTTTTTAAAACAATACGAATATCTAATTTGGGTACAGAAAGAAGCGCAGGAGGCGCTTGATTACGTTCAGTTTTTAAAAGCAGAACTTGAAAAAGACAAAAAAAGTTTAGAGGATTTAAAAAAGAAACAGGAGCGACTTCTTAGAGAACAGGAAGCTCAAAAAGAAAGTTTAGAGGCACAAAAAGGCGGTAAACAGCAACTTCTTGTAGAAACCCAGGAACAAGAGGCGGTTTATCAGAATCTTCTTGAGGCAGCGCGGCGCGAACAGCGGCAAGCGGATGCTGAAATTCGCAAGTTAGAAGCAGCAATTAGAAAGCAGCTTATTAAAGAGGGTCGGCTGCCTAAAATTGGCAAATTCATCTGGCCGGTTGAGCCCAAAGAAGGCCTTTCAGCCACTTTTTTAGACTCGAGCTATCAAGCAACTTTTGGGATACCGCATTATGCGATTGATATTCCAACACCTCAGGGAACGCGGATTTTAGCGCCAGCTGCTGGGTATGTTGCGAAGACAAAAAGTGCAGGCAAGGGTTATAGTTATTTAGTTTTAATTCATGGTGGTAAAGTGTCGACAGTTTACGGTCATATTTATCGCTTCGCGGTAAAAGAAGGGGAGTATGTAGCTCAAGGTCAGGTGATTGCATATAGCGGCGGGACACCGGGCACGCGCGGGGCTGGGTGGCTAACTACCGGGCCGCATCTTCACTTTGAGGTCAGAATCGATGGTAAACCAGTTGATCCGTTAACATTCTTACCATAACTGCACCTATTTGCTGATTTTTCAAAATATTAGAGTGTCGGAGGCGCTTATCAACAAATAGGTGCAGGAGCAATTCTCATAATTTCTCTTAATATTGTGCGACGTAGAAGGAGTTCTCTTTTGAGAGCTTATTTTTTTACAGAATTTTTTAGAAATTTTATTAAAATTTTAAAAAATTAACTTTAAAAAGTAGGGAGTTAATAAAAAATTTTCTAAAGAAAAATAAAGTTTTTTGAATATTTAAATATATCAGTAAAGTAGTATGAGGCGCGCTGGAGAGTTAAAAAATGGGAGGCTATCTTTAAAAAAAAGTAAATAAAAGTAAAAAAGAGAATATTAAAGATTATCTTTTTAATTTTAAAGGCCTTAAAACGCAGTTTTGAAAAGCTGTTTTTAAAAAGCCTTGAATTATTTTTTAGAGATCTACTTTTATAGTATGTCGTAAAAGGGTTATTGTGCGACCACATTTCAAGTTCAAAAAATAGCTTCTTTTTTTACTCCCCTGCTTTCCTTATGGGATTATTCTTCACAATTTTTATAAAAAACAATTTGATTTTAATAAAATTTTTTAAAAATTTTATTAAAATTTTGGGATTTAAAATGCGGCCACCCCGCAGTTACTGCGGGGTTACTGCGGGGTGGCCGCATTCTCCCCCATTCTGGCCCAAACACAAAATCAAAATGCGACCCAAAACACCTTGAGCCGCATTTTTGTTTATTACCTTAATTAGTGGTGAATTACTACGGGCGTGCCAATATCTGCAAAATTATAGACAGTTTCTGCTGGACCAACCCCAAGCCGGACACAGCCGTGGGAAACAGGAACTCCAAGGTGATTAGCGCCCTCTTTATAACCTCCGGGCCATTCTGGAAGTTCATGAATGCCGTGGCCAGCACCAGTAAAAGCCATCCAAAAGGGCATATAAAGGCCATATTTTCTTGAGTAAGCTCGCAAGGTTTTACTTCTAATTTTAAAGGTGCCACTGGGCGTGGGCATGCTTGCTTTACCAGTGGAAACAGGATAAGAGCCAAGAAGTTGTCCATTTTGGAAGATACTTAAGGTTTGAGTGGTTGTATTAATTTCAATATATTTACCTTCTTTAATAATCGCTTCAGTTGGTGGCGTTGGCACTGCTTTTGGATTTGAAACGGCTGGTTTTGATTCCACATTAAATTTGAAAGAAACATCTTCTTCTGTATAGCCGCCATCAGGACTGGAGATCCCCTTTCGCAAAGTCACTTTGTATTCAGTGCTATAGTTAAGGCGGTAGGGATAAAAATTCATTGTTTTTCCCTGCCATCTAAAATCGCCGCCTACCTCAGGGGAAATTGAAAATCGTTTTTCTGCTTCTTCATGCTCAACATCCTTGTTAAAAGTAATCGCAATATGTTGAAACTCAGAAACTTGACTGCCAGCCTCTGGCTTTATTTTGGTTATCTTGACAGGAGAAGCAGTGCTAAAAGAGCCCTGATAAATTATTTTCGAAGGAGATTTTCTTTTGCCCTTAAAAGAGACACGGATTGACAAAGTGTAAAGCGTGTCTTTTTGAAGGGGTTCTTTGAGTTTCAAAGTGAATTGGGTTTTGTCACGATTTTCTCGCGTTTCAAATTTAGTGGCTGGCGCCAAAGAGAATTTATAATTAAAATCTCGGGCGCTTTTGTCTAACCTAACTGTAATCTCTTTCGTGTCGATATTAACATCTTGAGAATTACTTTTAGGGGTTACGCAAACAATTTTTGGCGCTGGAATTGTAGTAAAACTTTTCCTGATAGACCGGGAGATACCAAGAACACTTTTAGCATTATTGATTTTAATCTGATATTCAGTATCTGGCTCTAAAGGTACAAGCGGTCGGAATGTTAAAATCTGATTAAGATGAGACCATTCAATTTCTCCTTTAATTTCTGGTGTAATTGAGAGGTTTTTTTCAATGCTGTTTTTTCGCATTGGTTGGTTAAAAACAATGACAAGCTCTTCGTCGGGTTTAAGATTCTCTTTTTTCTTTCCAGTGGCGTCCAGAGAAAACAAGTTTGGACAATTAACTTCTAAAATTATAAAAAAAATCAGCACCGCTAAAATAAGGATGCAAATTCCTGCTTCTGTAGCAATAATGATTTTGTTTTTGTTTTTAGAAAACATCGATTAATAAAATTCAAAATCCTAAACTCTAAATCCTAAATAAATTTAAAATTCAAATAATTAAATTCAAAAATATTTGTTTTGAATTTTGGTCATTTGGTATTATTTAGGATTTAGGATTTTGAAATTAGGATTTATTTTTATTATACCTTATTTTTTCTTCTTTATTAAATAGTCCTGGATTGCCTTACGGAGACCTCTGGTTGCTAAATTGCTGCAATGCATTTTTGTTGGAGGCAGGCCTTCAAGTTCACTGGCAATATCATTCCTTGAGATTTTTAAGGCCTCTTTTAAAGTTTTTCCTTTAGCAAGGTCAGTAATCATTGAAGAAGTGGCAATTGCCGCGCCGCAACCCAAAGTTTCAAATTTAATATCTTTAATGATTTCTTTCTTTTTTTCCTTTTTAACCCTTATATAAATTTTCATAATGTCCCCGCAAACAGGATTGCCAACAGTGCCTACACCACTTGGGTTTTTAATTTTGCCCTGATTGTGGGGCTTTAAAAAATGTTCAATTACTTTTTTTGAATATTGAAGCATAAAAACAAATAGTTAATAGTTGATAGTTGATAGATTTTTAATATTTCTTCTATCAGCTATTTATAATTCCGGACTTATTTTTCTAAGGCGTTCAATGGTTTTCTTTAATTCTTTTATAAATACATCAATTTCTTTTTTAGTGGTGTATTTTCCTAAAGAAATGCGCAAACTTCCATGAGCTTCAAGCGGTCCTTTTCCCATTGCAAGAAGTACATGTGAGGGCTCAAGCGAGCCTGAAGTACAAGCAGAGCCAGTAGAAACCGCAATGCCTTTTAAAGAAAGCCCTAAAACAATTCCTTCTCCTTCAACATTTTTAAAGCTAAAATTGGCATTATTAGGAAGCCGTCTTTTTATAGAGCCATTTAGAGAAGAGTGCGGAATTTCTTTAAGGACTTTTTTAATTAACGAGTCGCGAAGTTTTTTGATTTTTTTTGCGTTTTTAGTCCTTTCTTTAATTAAAATTCTGGTAGCCTCACCAAAACCAACAATTCCTGCTACATTGTGAGTTCCTGGCCGCTTACCCTGTTCTTGTTCGCCGCCAAATAAAAGATTTTTGATTGGTGCTCCTCTTTTGATATAAAGACCGCCAATTCCCTTTGGCCCATAAATTTTATGAGCTGAAATGGACATTAAATCAACACCGAGCTTTTTCACGCTGCAGTTCAAATAGCCCAGGGCTTGTGCCGCGTCAGTGTGAAGATATATTTTGTTCTTTTTGTTTTTATTTTCTTTTTTGAGCCACTCCCCTGTTTTTTGAATTGGCTGAATTGTACCGACTTCATTATTGGCAAACATTATGGAAATTAATTTTGTATTTTTCCTTACAGCACTTTGGATTTTAGAGAGTGCTAAAACGCCATTTTCCTCTGGTTTTAAAAAGGTTACTTCCCTGCCCTCTTTTTGGAGTGCTTCAGCAGTTTCTTTAAGTGAGTGATGTTCAATTGCGCTCGTAATAATATGATCGCCTTTTTTTGTTAAGCCGCGGAGCGCCCAATTATTTGATTCGGTCGCGCCAGAAGTAAAGAAAATTTCTTCTGGATCTGCATCAAGTAAATCAGCGATTTGGGCTCGTGCTTTTTCAACCGCTTTTTCTGTTTCTTTCCCAAAAAGGTGAAAACTCATTGCGTTACCGAATTTTTCTTTAAGATAAGACATCATCGCTTTTAAAACTCGTTTGTCAAGCGGCGTTGTTGCCGCGTAATCTAAGTATATTTTTTTAGACATATTAATTTTATTAAATCACTTCTATTTGTTTCCTTGTTGGGTCACGGAGTATTTTTGGTTTCCGGGGGATGCTTTTATCTTTTTAAATTCCCTAATAAAAGGGCTTAAGCGTACCTTATTTAATTAAATCACTTATTTTGGTTGTTACTAAATCTTTCTTAATGTCTTGATACATTTTTTGCCAGGTTTCTCTTGAAAGACATTTTTTTGCCATTGGGCAGGGAGAGCCTTCAACACAAGAAACTGGTGCAATTTTATCGCCCTGTGCCCTAACAATGTCCAAAAGAGAAATTTCTTCAGGTTTTTTAGCTAAGACATAGCCGCCCTTAGGGCCTCGTTTTGCTTTTAAAAATCCTTTCTTTTTTAGTCGATTTAAAAGTTGTTCTAAATAAGGAATGTCAATTCCCTGTCTTCCCGCAATATCTTTAATTAGGACAGGCGTTTTTTTGTTTTTTGTCTGAATAGAACACTTGGCTGGTTCTTGATGTTTGGCAATATCTGCCAACGCCCTAATGCTGTAAGTTGTTTTTGTTGAAAGTTGCATATTTTTTATTTAATTATCCACACTTTCATTATACTAATTGTTGACTAAATATGTCAAGAAACTATAAGTTGTTAATTGTTAATTGGCTCTTTTTTAAACGACTCACAAACTTGTGAGCTACTCATTCCCTCGCGAGCGTTAAGAGACGCTCATGACTTCCGTGGGAAGGATTGTATATTTTCTGCCAACCCCAAAACTTTATTATTATGATTTTTGGCTAATTTTAGCCAAAAAGAGCATTTTTTCTAAATTTAGGGCTTGACAAAAACATTGAGATATGCTATCATATATAGTGTTATCGTAAAGGTAATAAAATCTTGTCCTTTTTAAGGACAAAAGGAGGAAAATAGCAATGAGGGAAGCCACAAAAATGGGGCTGTTGAGTGCTTTAATGATTATTTTGTCGTTCTTCGTTGTTTCTCTGATTGGGTTTAGCGATTCAACAACAGAGCTACTTGTTGTTGCTGTTGCTGCTGTTGTTGCTGTTGTTGCTACTGCTGCTGCTGTTGTTGTTACTGTTGATGCTGTTGTTGCTGTTGTTGCTGCTGTTGTTGCTGTTGTTGCTGTTGCTGTTGTTGCTGCTGCTGCTGTTGTTGTTGCTGCTGTTGTTGCTGCTGCTGCTGTTGTTGTTGCTACTGCTGCATTTGGTAAAGAGGAGAAAGGTATTGCTCCATTGCCCTTTTTTCTCTTAATGGTTATTTTTGTTCTCCCTCTTATCCCGGGTGTATATTACACTTCCCATTTTCACAACCAGAGGCAGCTTGTTAAAGACCAGCAAGTTGCTGAGATTCTTAAAGTGGGAAGACAGGAAGACACTATTGAGGTCACCTTGCCCGCTGAATACGCATCTGAACATCGCTATCTCCGGAACACTTTATCTTTTCACTTTGACTCTTCAGCCAAACAAGGCGAGAAAAATGTGGAGACAGAGACTTATTCCTGGCGAGAGAAAGAAATCTATTGCCGAGAAGGCGATAAGGTTTGGTACAAGGTTGAACTTCCTTTCCCGACTGCGTCTTTGACGACACCAACTCTCTGGGCCTATTTTGACCACGCCTGGGAGGACTTTGAAGTGAAATTGCCAATAAAGCAAGCTTCTCCTTAAGCCGTTAGTTGCCGGTGACTTGCGTCTGCTAGTTGCCGGCTTTTTGTTGAAAAAATAAAAACTTGGCCGTCGAAAAATGGCTCACAAGTTTGTGAGCCATTTTTTGTATCTTTTCGTCATTTCAAGCACGTCCCGCACGGTACATACCCTGCTTTTTCAGCTTCTTCTTTCGACTGAAACCAGATTTTATTCTCTTCTTTAATTTTTTTGGCCCAGCGGCAGGAAGGCAAGTGATATTTATTGGAATTCTTTGAGCCCACAAATTTGCCTTGACTTTTCCCTACTTTAGTACCAGCTTCTTTTTCTTTTTTTGTTTCTGTGCCTGCAACTTGAGAGCTTTCTTTGGACTCTTGAGGCGCCCTTAGGCACAAGTTTTGGCTTTCTCTTTTTTCATAAACAAGCTCAGCTTGGCCGGTATTTAGAACTGTTAAACGGCCAATGCCAAAGCTTAAGGCCGCAATCAGAATTCCGCCAATAATTAAAACAATTTTTTCTTCATTTTTCTTTAAAAGTTCAACTATTGACTTTAAATTCATTTTTTTGTTATTATGTCAATTGTGAATCGTTAATTTGTTAATTGTTAAAATTATGGCTCATAAAAAAGCAGGTGGTTCTACGGCCTTGGGCCGCGATAGCGAGGCAAAACGTTTAGGCGTTAAAATATTTGGGGGCCAAATTGCGTCCGCAGGCGCGATTATTGTCCGCCAGCGAGGTACAAAATTCCATCCTGGAAAAAATGTTGCCCGCGGTGCTGACGATACGCTTTATGCCAAAGTTCGCGGTCGGGTTAAGTTTTTCACGCGCAAAGTAAAAGGTTTTTCAGGCGCCCTAAAAAAGCGCGCCTTTGTTAGCGTTGAAAAAACTAAAAAATAACGATTTACTATTTACCATTTACTGTTTTCCGATTTCTGAAGAACTGATATCTGATTCTATTTTTAAAAAGCCCCTCATTATTACTCTTCTTTTTGGGCTTTTTTCTTTTTACTTTTTTCGTCTTCAACGACGATGACATTTATTTTTGCTTCAAGGCCGTGTGTAAGATTAATAACTGCTTTATATTCACCTAAATCATTTATTTCTTCTTCAAGATTAATAGTTTTTGGAGTCACATTAATTTTGTGCTCTTTTTTTATGGCTTTGGCGATATCCCTTTCTTTGACCGGAGCAAAGAGCTCTCCTTTTTCATTTAATTTTACGGGAATAGTCACTTCTAGTCCCTCGAGTTCTTCAGCTTTCTTTTCTGCCTTTTTGAGCTCTTTTACGGCTTTCTTTTTCTCGGTCTTTTTTATTCTCTCAATTTCCTTGATTTTTTCTGGCGTGGCAATAACTGCGAGTCCTTCGGGGATTAAAAAATTCCGAGCATAGCCAGGAGCAACGTCTTTAATCTCACCATTTTTACCAACTCCTTTAATATCTTGGATTAAAATTACTTTCATAAAAATTGAAAATAGTTGTTGGAAATTAGAAAATAGTTAGGAAGTTAGAAAATGGAAAATGGAAAAATTACTAATTTCTAATTTCCATTTTCCATTACCAATTTCTATTTTCTATATAACCAATTTCCAATTTCTTGTCAGTATCTAACACTAAAATCTTTATATCCTTTTATTTTATCTTCCCACGTAATATCGATTTTTTCAATCTTTGCGCTTCTTGGCCCTCTTTTGCAGAGACCAACAAATTTTTGAAGCGCTTCTTCTCTTCCTTCTGCTTCAATAGTTACAGTGCCTTCAGGGTCATTTCTGACAAACCCCTTTAAATTAAGCTCACTCGCAACTCGCTCAACAAAAAAGCGGAACCCCACTCCTTGGACAATGCCCCAAACTTTAAGGCGAACTCTCCTTACCCTGTACCTTTTATCCGATAAGCGCCTTCGGCGCTTATTATTTTTTAAGAAGAAGCGGCTGAAAGGTGTGGGGCAAATCATAGTTCTTTAATGATTTCAATTGCCTTGTCAAGTTGGGGGTCGCGGTCTTCATTAATGTCCTCACTTGTTAATTCAATTTCTATATCCGGCACAATCCCTTCTTTGTTAATATTTTTTCCATTTGGAGTAAGCCATTCAGCAACAGTGATGCGAACGCTGGCCCCGCCTTCAAGCCGCTCTAAAGATTGAACTGATCCCTTGCCAAAGGTTTTTTCGCCAATAAGTTTTGTTCTTTTAATATCATGAAGAGCGCCAGCGACAATTTCCGAAGCACTTGCACTACCTTCATTTATTAAAACAACAGTTTTAATATTTTCAAGGTGGGCTTTCCCTCTTGTAAAGTGGTTAATATTGAGATAACTTTCTGGGTAGGCCTCAGTCACGACCACGCGGCGGCCCTCAATAAATTCAGAGGCAACTTCAACCGCAATATCAAGAAAGCCACCGGGGTTATTTCTAAGGTCAAGAATAATCTTCTCTGCGCCCTGCTGAAGCGCTTCTTGATAAGCTTTTTGAAATTCATCTTTGGTGCCATTGCCAAAGCGGGAAATTCTGATGTAAGCGATTTTTTGCCCTCCTGCTTTTTCTGGTGATATAAATTCCCACTTTACGCTTTTTACATGGATAACCGTTCTTTTAATGGTGATTTCTTCAGGTGCTTCTGAATCTTCATGAAGAACCGTGAGAGTAACCTCTGTTCCTTGGGGGCCGCGAATAAGAGAAACTGCTTCTTCCAAACTAAGATCAGTTGTAAATTGATTGTCAATTTTAATAATAATGTCACCAGCGCGAATGCCGGCTTTTTCAGCAGGAAATCCTTCAAGCGGGGCAATCACCAATAAGTTATTATTACGGATGCCGACTTCCATACCAACACCTTCGAAAGTGCCTTCCATACTTTCTTCAAATTCTCTAGTTTCCTCGGCGTCCATAAAAACCGTGTAGGGATCGCCAAGCGATTTTACCATGCCCCGGATAGCGCCTCTTACCATTTCCTCTTCGTTTAGCTCGCCAATATATTTTTTTTCAAGAAGGTGCCAAACTTTCCAGAAAATATCTAAATCTGCTTTTGCTTCAATACTTTCTGCACTCTTGGACTCTTTGGTAGGAATATAATGCCGGCCCAAGGCAAGCCCACTTGCAAAACTACCCAAGACAAAAAGAACGATTAAATATAGAGCAAGATAAAATTTAAGTTGTTTATTCATTGTTAAAATTTAGAAATTGGTTAATGGAAAATAGAAAATGGTATGGAAATTGGAAAATAGAGATTGGTGTTAAGCGGAGCGAAGCCCCGCTTTTTCTATTTTCCAACAACTACTTTCCATTTTCTGTCATTTAATATCTGGTGTTTTCTTTCCTAAATACTTTATAAAGTACTTAATCGCGCTTTTAATGTGCTCGCGCGCAATCTTGTTAAATAGAACTTCTTTAAAAATACCCCTTTGGGCACTCGAGCGTTTATGATAATGCATCATTTCTGCTTCTGGAAAATAGTAGACTTTATAACCAGCGTCGTGAAAGCGACGGCACCAGTCAACATCTTCAAAGTACAAAAAGAACCTTTCATCCATTAGCCCCACTTTGCGGATTGCTTCTTTTCTTACAAAAAGGCAGGAGCCAAGAAGCCAAGCGACATTTCGGGTTGACTCGTGGTCAAAATCCTTCATTAAGAACCAATCCAGAGCCCTTTTGCCAAAAGGGAGTTTTCCCAGGAAAGTGCGGCGATATAAAATTATGAGCGGATTAATAAACCGAAAACAAGAATTTTGGGTTGTGCCGTTTGGATTTAAGAGTTTTGCCCCGACAATTCCGCATTTAGGGGCTCTTTCCATAAAATTATACAATTTTGTAAGGGGGTCGTCAATGAGGGTGATATCCGGGTTTAGAATAAGAATGTAGCGGGAATCAGCGTTTTTGATCCCTGTATTTACTCCAAAAGCAAAGCCCTTGTTTTTTTTATTCGCAATAATTTTAATGTCTGAGAACTCGCTTTTTAAAAGTTCGACGCTATCATCAGAAGAGGCGTTGTCAACCACAATAATTTCAAGGTCTAATTTTGTCCCTGAATTTTTTATTGATTTAATACACTGCTTGGTTAAACTTCCTGAGTTATAATTAACGATAATTATAGAAATGTCTTTCATAGTTGATATAAAAATCTTAAATCTTAAAGCGCAAATTGCAAAACAACAACTTAAATTTCAAAACAAATCTAAAAACTATATAAAAATTTTGAACTTTGAGATGTAGATTTGAGATTTGAGTTTTGCGTTTTGAGTTTTACTCAAACCATTTTCTGATTTCTTTGGCGTTCACTTTGCGGCGCCTCATAATTTCTTTTCTTTTTTTGAGCATTTTGGGAAGGAGCCGAACAATTTCAAAATCTTGAAGGAATAAGTAGGGCTCAAGAAATATTACAAAAAAAAGTTTTTTAAATTCAAACCAAAAAAAAGGAATCCAAAATTTAGGCAGAATTGCGTTTTGAAAGAGCGTATTTTTGAAAAGAAGCAAGTAGTGATTGCGATAGGAAAGTTTTTTAGTAAGAGGTGAAAACCTTTTACGGCTGTATATTTTAGAAAGAGGGCCTTTAATTTTTTTACCCAAAGACCGCTCATGCCAGGCAATGGCTCTTTCTTCAAAAAAGCATTTCCAGCCAAAAAGCCGCAGGCGCCAAGAAAAGTCAATGTCTTCTTTGTAGGCAAAAAAGTCATTATCAAAATACTCTTTAAAAATTTTAACTTCCTCTAGAGCTTTTTTGCGCAAGAACATTGCTGCACCAGAAACACTAAAAATTTCACCGGATTTATACAGGTTCTTATCTTTCTCTCCTTGGCCACGGTCAAAGAAAAAACCTGATTTTTTAGCGGAAATACCGGTGCTATCAATAATATCAGTTTTTTTATGGCGTGTAAAGTCCCAATAAAGCAGTTTTCCGGAGATTGCGCCAATTTTAGGGTCTTTTTCAGCCCGCTCAAGCAATCTTTCAACAAAATCTTCTTTTAGAATAAGATCAGGGTTTAAAATCAAAATATACTCCCCTTTTGCGTTTTTGATTCCCTGATTAGCCCCGCCAGCGTAACCTAAGTTTTTTTTGTTAGCAATAGTTTTAACTTCAGGATAATTTTTTTTAACCCACGAGACGGAATTATCATTTGAAGCATTGTCAATAAAAATTATTTCTTTATCTTGGTAAGTTTGTTTTGAAAGCGACCTAAAAAGCAGGGGCAAAAATTTTTTACCCTTGTAATTAACGATGATTATTGAAACATTTTTCATGAGATAACTTGACAGTTAATAAAATAGTTTATTGTCATTGATTTGGGAGGACGGTAAAGAAGTTAAATATTTTTAAATTAGCGCCTTTGCGTTGCGAGGCAACGAGTAGCAACGACAACAATTGAAACTAAAGAATTCATTTAAATTTAAAATGAAAAATTTAAAATAATTTTGAATTTTAAACTGTTATTTTGCTTTTTTAATTTTTAACTTTAAATTTTTATAATAAACCGCCATTAAAACGCCAGCTAATGTCCAGAAAAGAATATTTGTTGGGAAAATCTCAAAAATATCAATCGCTAGCCCCTGGACAATAAAGGCGACCCCGGCAGCAAGAATGCCAACTAAAACTGCCTTCAAAAATTTATCATCCGTGATTTTAATTAGCTTGTAGGCAGTTTTTATTAAAAAATAGAAAATACCGAGGAGAATTGCAATACCCACTAGTCCCATTTCACTGAAAGTTTTTAAATATTGGTTGTCAACTAATGTTTTGGCTTTAGCTTCTTTAATTTTCTGGCTTTCAAACGAGAAAATTTCTGTTAAGCCGATTTTTTTTGCTTCTCGTCCTTGGGTTGTATCCCCAAGACCTTTGCCAAAAATATTTGTTGTTGTATTACTTTCTCCAATCAGAGAATAAACCATGTAAAGTCGCTCCTCGTTGCTTTTATATCTTCTGTCAATCAGGGTAGCTAAATAAGTCGGTGCTTTAGTGTGAAACATCACTAAATAAGTAGCAAGAATTAATAAGATGCCTAAACTAAGAAGTAATTTTTTTTGCGCCGCAATTTTGTTTTTCAGGAAAAACAAAATTGCGGCGCCCGCCGCTACCCCACCAAGCCAGGCTCCTCGTGAAAAAGTGAGATAAAGAAAAATTATTGAGAAAAGTGTAATGAGTGTCAAAATTACAAAGTGACTTTTAGGCGGTCTTTTGAAAATAAGTAGTGAGGCTGCCAGCGAAAAAATTATAACTAAATACTCGCCAAAAATTGAAGGGTGAGCCAAAGAGCTTGCAATTCGCGAATGCCAGGTGTTTGTCGCGGGATCAAATCTTTTAACCATACTGTCTTTAAAGAAAAAAAGTTGAAGCGGAGCAAGTAGCAAAACAAAAATTGCCGCAATTAGTAAGATAGAAACAATCTTTTTAAGATCATTTTTGTTTCTAATAAAATCAAAAATAATAAAGAAAGCCAGAATGTAAAGAACAATATCGCGAAGGCGCAAAAGCCCTAAAACTTTATTATCTGCGAAAAAGAAGGAGACTGTGCCCCAAAGAACAAGCAGAACTACTAAAATCGAGAAGCTATTTAATAAAAAGATAATCTTTTTATTTTTGAAATTTTTATAAATAACTGCGGCAAATAAAGCCACAATTAAAAAATCTTTTATTAAAGTAATTACTGGAATAACTTCAGCGTCTTTTAAAATTGGCAAAAAAGGCAAAAAAGCAACAAGGGTTAAAGTGGCAGGCCGGGGAAACTGAAAAGCGAGAAAGCCGATAAAAGAAAAGACCAAGAAAAGAAGTCCTGCTTTTTGGCTAAAAAATAAGAAAAGAAATAAGGAGATCGCTGTAACGCCGGTAAAGCCAAGGTAAAAGAACGGCACTTTCTTCTTGGGGAAAGAAAAAGGCAAAGAAAGTAAAAGGCCGAAAGGAGCGACCAAAACAAGTCCCAGGTATTTTATAAAAGAGGTATGCTTTTTAAAATAATAAAGCATGCTCTTGGTAAAAAGCCACTGTCTTACAAAAGATAATCTTTGAGAAAAACTTACAGCGCCGTGATGCGTGATTTTTGCGGTTTTAAAATAATATACTTCTCCCCCACTCTTTTTTGCGCGTTTGCAGAGATCGACTTCTTCAAACCAGATATAGAATTTTTCATCAAATCTGCCTAATTTTTCAAAATCTTTTTTGCGAATCATTAGAGCAGCGCCCATAACTTGGTCTACTTCTTGTGATTTTTCATAATTAAATTTTTTAAGAAAGTATCTTTGAAGTGGTTTTAATTTTGGCAAAAAGTGATGAACTTTTAACAAAATAAGGACTTGGTCTAAAAATTTAGGAAAAGCGCGAACGCTTTTTTGGACAGTGCCGTCAGAATTTAAAAGTTTTGGCCCTAGAATTTTGACTTTAGGATTTTCACGCAAAAAAGAGACCATTTTTAAAAGAGCATCATTTTTAAGTTCAGTGTCAGGATTTAAAAATATTAAATACTCCCCTTTTGCTTTTTGAGCGCCTTGATTGTTTGCCGCGGCAAAGCCCAAGTTTTCTTTATTTTGAATTAGTTTAAAATCTAGGCAGGTTTTTTTAGCTAAAGAAACACTGTTATCATTTGAGGCGTTATCAACTACAATCACCTCAAAATCCAAGTTTTGAGTTTTTTGATAAATTGACTCAATACACTTTTTTAAAAGCGAGCCGGTATTCCAATTAACAATTATTACTGATAAATCCATATTGATTGTTTTAAAAAGTATTAATAAATCCAAATATCAAGGCTCAAAATCCAAATCAAGCTCAAAGCTCAAAATCCAAAACTATTTATTTTTTTAACATTTGGATTTGGGATTTGATTTGACATTTCTTGCTTTGGATTTGGGATTTTATAATACATTATTTTTCTGATTTAATGACTTTCAAGACCTGTTTAGCGCATTTCCTCCACGAAAACTTCTTAGCTTGTTCAAATCCTTTTCTTCGCATTTCTTTTTGGAGGTCTTTATTAGAAATAACTTTTAAAATTTTTTCGGCAATTTCTGTTTCATTTTTTGGATTTTCAATATAAAGCGCGGCGTCACCTCCAACTTCTGGAAGCGAAGAGTTGTTTGAAGTAACAACTGGAGTGCCACAAGCAAGCGCTTCTAAGACTGGCAAGCCAAAACCTTCATAAAGTGAGGGTAAAACAAAAACCTCGGTTTCCCAAAGCAGTTTTGGTAATTCAGAAAGGGGCATATTCCCAGTTTGGATAATATCTTTTTTGTAAGGTGATTTTTTTATTTCCTTTAAAATATCTTCGTAAAGCCAGCCCTTTGAACTAACCAAAACAAGCTGGTGAGGAATTTGGAGTTTCTTTTTAAGGATATTAAATGCCTGCACAAGCCGAGTTACATTTTTCCGGGGCTGAAGAACGCCAACAAAAAGAATATAAGGTTTTTTAATATGGTATTTCTCTAGAATTTCTTGGCTGTTGAAATCTTCTGGCACGGGTTTAAAAATTTCTTTATTAAAAGCAAATGGGGTGACGATAACTTTTTCTTCAGGTACCTTATAGTGATTTATGATGTCGTTTTTAGTGCTCTGTGAGGGCGTCACAATTTTATCAGCGCTGCGAATGCCATAAGATGAAAAAAGATATAAAAGAGTACGGTTTTTGAGAGTAAAATATTCTGGAAACTCAAAAAAAGCAATATCGTGAATTGTGATGACCGTTTTCATCTTTGGCCTTAAAAATGGCTGGGTTTGAAGGGGCACGAACAAAGCATCGAGTTTATCTTTGAAAAGCCGGGGCGGCAGCCAAAGTTGGGTCCATGGCCCCCTGCTCCTGACCCTCCCAAATTTTTTGACTTCCGCGCCTTTGGCGCGAAAATTTGGAAGATAGTCAAAAAACTTGGGAGGGCGGACAACAATATGATGATAATTTGGCGCTTCAACAAAACCCTCTTTCGGTTTGTCTTTATAATACAAAAAAAACTCGTCTTTTGGAGCAAGTTTTTTAATATTTAAAATAAGGTTTTTTAGAAAAACCTTAATACCATCTGCTTTGGGCTCATTTAAGTGGCTTGTATGAATTCCAATACGCACAGTGCCTTCATTTTAGCAGAAATTTTAGCAAACGGCAAGGGGCAGAAAGAAAGGTCCTGCCTTGGGATTTCCAAGTTTGTAGAGGTTGTCGTTAGATTTATTTAAAAGGAAATTTTTAGGATAATAAAAAATCAGCCGTCGAAAGATAACTGGCAAATGTCTTACAGTTTTAGCCTTCGTGTAAAGCGTTAAAAAATTGACACTTTTTAAATTATTCTACTAATTTATTCTACTCATTTTGCCGTTTGCGCGAATTAGAGCTTTTTATGAAAATAGAGTCCCCTATAGAGTGCCCTAATTTTACTACAGAATTAATTTATAAATTAATTCTGTAGTTTTTCTTCCAATATTTTTAAGAGTTTTTCAACCCTTTTTTCCCAAGTGTTTTTACTGGCGATTTTGATGCGCTTTCTGGCGCGTTCTTTGTCGCGTGTAAGCAAAACTTTTCTAAAAGCTTCAGTAAATTCTTCTGGCGTTTTTATAATTTCAATTAAATCCTTAAATTCTTTAAGTTCTGGCAAGCCCGAGACAATAATTGGCTTGCCAGTTGCCATATAATCAAAGAACTTCAAGGGAAAAGAATATTTATTGTACTCGTTTTCTTGATAAGGAATCAGACAAACATCAAATGTTTGGACATAAGCTGGTACTTCCTTTCTGGGACGCGGGCCCAAGAAATAAATATTTTTAATGTCTTTAAT
>CAZYLA010000006.1:8907-22599 GCA_964648435.1 uncultured Candidatus Saccharibacteria bacterium | reverse complement strand
CCTTCTTTGATTTCCATAGGAAAGTTCGGCTATTTTCTAACATCCCCAAAATCAAGTTCAAAATCCAAAAATAATTATTTAGTCATTTGATATTTGGATTTGATTTGGATTTTGAGCTTTGGATTTTGGACTTTATAATACGAAGTTTAAAGGCTGGAACTTATATCTTAAAAATGACAAGTAGTTATTATTTGCTTTCTGATACAATAACCTTTTGTTCTTCCCTAAGCCCACTTACAATTTCAATAAGGCCGCTGTCGCCCACAATACCGGTTTCAACTTCAACTTCGACCGGCTTCCCGTTTTCAAGAACGCGGACAAAATCTTTGCCATCTTTTTCAATCACTGCAATTTGAGGAATTGCCAAAACATTTTCCTTGCTTTGGATCTTAATGGTAATATTAGCGGTCATTCCCGGTTTGACATCACTTGTGTCTTGGTGCAAAATAATTTTTGTTTTATAGTAAACAACGTCACTGATTAAAGTTTGGGCCGGGTCAATTTTAATGACTTCGCCGCTAAAGACACGCTCATCGCCAAAGGCATCAAAGGTAACTTCAGCTCCTTGGCCAACATATATCTTGGCAATATCTGCCTCGGGAATATCAACCTCTACTTCAAGCCCCTCACTAATAAAAGAAATTGTTGGAAGAGTCGAGGAAGCAATTTCACCAACCTCATTGTTGACGCCAGTGACAATGCCACTAGTTGGCGCCTTGAGGGTTGCCTTGGAAAGAGTGTCCAGGGAAAGAAGATAATTAGCCCGATTATAAGAAAGTGTGCTTGCAGAAAGTCGCTCGCTTTTTTGGCGGAGATTTTCTTCGGCATCACGCAGGGCTTGGCGGGCATTGGCTTCACTTTCTTCAGCTTGTTTTTTGACAAGTGCATGGTTATCTAACGCTTCTTTGTAAGAGTTTTCTGCAGCTTGTTCAATATATTTTGCTTGTTTGTAGGCAGAGCTTGAGCTGCCCGATTCTCTCCTGACTTTATTAGCGTATTCTTTCACTTTTTCTAAGTAATCTTCAGCATCATGCACCTTGGTTCTGGTTTGGTCCTTTTTTTCTTTATTGACAGCGAGAGTTTTTTCAAGGTCTTCCTTAGCTGCTTCCCAGTCAAGTTGAGCGCTTTTAAGATCACCTTCAAAAATGGCTTTTGTCTTTTGACTTTCATAAAAAAGAGAATTTGAATCTAATTTTGCTAAAGTTGTGCCTTTTTCGACCCAGTCACCAACTTCAACATTGATTTCCTTAACAATTCCTGAAAAAGGAAAAGCCAAATTAAAAGAATGGGGCGGTTTCGCAATTCCCGTAGCGGTAACAGTTTTTTCTATATCCACACGTTCCACTTTTTGGGTAATATATTCTTCTTCTCCGCCTTGCGATTTAACAATTATAATAAGACCAACTACAACGATAAAAGCAACAATCCAAAACCATTTTGTTTTATAAAATTTCATACTATTATTATATGACGTTTTATTGTAATATGGAAATTGACATTAGTCAATACTTATGAATAAAAAATTTTTAAATTGGTTATTTGTTGTTCTTTGGATGTTGGTCATTTTTTATTTTTCTTCTCTTCCAGAGTTAAGCTCAGATCTGCCGAGCGCGTGGGATTTTATTTTACGCAAAATAGCCCACGCGGCCGAATACGCAATTTTAACTTTTTTGCTATTGCGAGCATTCTTTGCTCATCAAATCCCAATAAAAAAAGCGCTCGTTTTAGCAGCGCTTCTAGCAGTTTTATACGCCATTTCCGACGAATATCACCAATCCTTTGTTTTTGGTCGGGAAGCAGCAGTCAGAGACGTTCTAATCGACAGCATTGGCATTTTAGGAGTTGCTCTATATAAATGGGGCGCAAGAAATAAATAAAGATCATTATAGAACGTTCTATAGGATGTCCCATGGGACGTCCTAATTTTTCGCGCGCAAAAAATCCGCCAAAAGAGGCGGATTTTTTGCGCGCGAAACCTATGTTACCATTTGCTATTTACCATTTACGATTTACTGCTCTTTATTTTTTTAACAATTTTCTTGAAAATTTCAGGATTTTTAATTGCAAGGTCAGCTAAGATCTTGCGGTTAATTTCAATTTTGTTGTCTTTAAGCGCTTTAATAAAACGGCTGTAAGAAATGCCTTCTTTACGAGAGGCAATATTGATCCGCAAATTCCAGAGCCGGCGAAATTCACCCTTCTTTTTTCTGCGGTCGCGAAAAGCATACTGTCCTGCCTTTAGAAATGCTTCTTTAGCAGCTCGATAGGTTTTTTTTCGGCGCCAACGATAACCCTTTGTTTTTTTAAGTAATTTCCTTCTTTTCTTGGGATGAAGTTTTCCTCGTTTGATTCTTGTCATAAACTCACAATTAACAATTAACAATTAACAATTTTCTTTTTGCTCGCGTCTTTTTTCCTTTTTCGCGCGCATTAAAATGGTCTTGCCGGGCGCGTCGCTTTAAGACCTTTTTATTTTTAGTGATTTTAAATCTTTTTGCATATGCTTTATGGGTTTTTTGCATCTTTTTTAGAAATTAATACAGTTATAAATCCTTGGGGGACTTTTTTAATTTCTTCTTCTTTTTCTGCAAAGTCTTTTGTTAGAGCAATAAAATCTTCAAACTTTTTTCGGGCTAAGTCCTGATGGGCCTTTTCTCGACCCTTTAAGAAGATTTCAACTTCAACCCGATAACCTTTTTTAATGAATTTTTCAATTTGCCTTGCTTTAAATTCAAGGTCATGAGAGCCGGTTCTCGGGCTAATCCGGATTTGCTTGACTAAAATTTTCTTGCTTCGTGATTTTTGCTCTTCTTTTTGTTGATTGTAAAGGAATTTGCCGTAATCTAAAAGCCGGCATACTGGCGGCTTTGCATTAGGGGCGACCTCGACTAAATCAAGTTCTTTTTCTTTGGCAAGTTTAAGCGCTTTCCATAAAGGAAAAATACCAAGCTGTTTTCCCTTTTCGTCAATAAACCGGACCTCGGGGACTCTAATTTGTTCGTTTTTCCGAGGCCTAAATTTCTTTTTTGGTTTCACGAGATGGGTTAATAGTAATTAATTTATACTTTTGAGATAAGATTTTAGCAGTATTTTAAGAGTTGCTTTTCCTTTTGTGGTTTTGAAGAATTTTTCTCTTCTTTTAGCGTCTTTTCTACTCAAGTAAATCTCACAGAATATAAGTTTAATCGGCAGTCTATTTTTCGTGGTCGTTACTTGTCCTTTTTTATGCTTTTCGATCCTTTGTTTTAGATCTTTAGTAAATCCGATGTAAAACTTTTTGTCCCTTTCACTGCGCAAAACATAGACGTAATACATTTTGTTTTTTTGTGTCTTTATGGCTCATGTACCACTCGCTAACCGTATTTGTTAAACTTCTATCTTTAAACCTTTTTACCGTTAGTGAATGGCCTGCCATGTACCCGAGCGAAGCGAGTGGTACATGGTGGAGATGATGGGAATTGAACCCATGTCTAGAGAGTTCTTTAAAAAACAATTCTACAAGCTTAGTCCGTTTAATTGAAACTTCTCTTCCTTATAAAGCGGACAAAAAAGAAGAAAAGCTGTCTTATTATCTTCAGTAACTTGGATAAGACAAACCAAGCTACCTAACCTAATGAATGACACCCGGATCTCTCTATTAGGTGTCAAGAGACGGATGGGTTCCTGCTTTAATTAAGCAAGAGCCGGTGCTAAGTTAAGAGGCGAAAACGCGTTCTTAACTTTTGAAATTAAGTTTGCACTTGAAACTTAGCTCGATGATTTATGAGGAACGAGCCAACCTCAACTTGCCTTGTTTTTAAAGAACTTCTATCGATGCCTTTCATCCCCTCCTAAACTTTTTGGCTTACTTTGTAATGATCTGTGCCAATAGGCACAGAGCCAAAAGGCTTGGGAGGGCAGGCTTTCCTATATTTTACCTCTTAAAGCCCGCCTTATTTTTCGACGTGCTTCTCTTTCTTTTATTTTTTCACGCTTGTCAAGCTTGGTTTTGCCTCGACCTACTGCAACTTTAATCTTTATTATACCATGTTTATTGTACACTGAAAGAGGAACCAATGTCAAGCCCTTTTCTTTGAGTTTGCCGGTTAATCTTTTTATTTCTTTTTTAGTTAAAAGCAGTTTGCGGTTTCTTTTAGGGTCATAATCAGGTAGTTTACCTGCTTTTTTATAAGGAGAAATTTGGGCGTTAATTAAAAAAACTTCGCCTTGAATAACAGTAACATAGGCGCCTTTTAAACTCATATGCCCTTCTTTAGCAGATTTTACTTCTTGTCCAGAGAGAACAATACCTGCTTCTACAGTCTCTAAGATCTCATAATCAAACTTTGCCCGCCGGTTTTCCGCAAGAAACTTACGCATAACAATTCACAGTTCACATTTAACAATTAACAAGATAATTTTTTAATTAACCCTCCAAGCTGCTTAGCCATTCCTTCTAATTGTTCAGAAAGCTTATTGTGAACTTCTTTAGAAATAAGTTTATTATCAAAAAGTAAATCCATTCCTGCAAGTGTTTCATTAGTTGATGTAATGGAACTTTCAAGACAGTAACAAAATTCTTTATCAGATTTTTTAGCCGATCCTTCAGCTATATTAAGAATAATTGATAAAGCGCTTCTTCTAATTTGTTTTCCTAGATCGTATTGCCAATCTTTTGGTAATGGGTTTACGACTCTTATAATGTTTTTATAAACCACTTTTGCTTGTTTATAGACCTTGAAGTTCAAAAACCTGAAGGTTTTCGTTATGAGATGTTAAGTGTGAATTGTTAACAGTTAATTGTTATCTCTTGATCACTTTGATAAAGTATCTTTTGCCTTTTTGTAGGGTAAAGCCACGCTTGGAAACAAAAACCTTTTGATTGGGGTCTTCGACTGCAATTTTGTTTATTTTTATTCCTTTTTCTTTAATAAGGCGGCGAGCCTCGCTTTTGCTTGTGACAAGGCCTGTTTCTAAAAGAAGATCAACAATGTTTATGGAAACAAGGCGTGTTTTAAAAATCGGCATTTTTGCGGGGGCTTTTTTCTTTTGAAAAACCCGGACAAATTCTTTTTCAGCTGTTGCGACTGCTTTTTTTGAATGAAGCCAGGCAACAATTTCTCGGGCAAGCTCCATTTTAGCATCACGGGGGTTTTTGAGTTTTTTTATAATTTCTTTTTCCTCGAAGTCAGTAAGAAGTTTAAAGTAAGTGTGGAGCACAGAATCAGGTAAGGACATTATTTTGCCATATTGCTCTTTAGGTTTTTCAGAAAGACCGATGAGATTTCCTAAGCTCTGACTCATTTTTTCTTTGCCGTCAGTGCCAGGGAGAATGGGCATAATTAAAAGGGCTTGTGGCTCTTGGTTGTAAATTTTCTGAATTTCTCGAGCCATAAGTTCATTGAACTTTTGGTCAGAACCAATTATTGTCAGGTCTGATTCTAGCATTACTGAATCAAAACCCTGAAGAATAGGGTAGAGGAATTCATGAGTCCAAACTGGCTTTCCCTTCTTAATTCGCTCCTGAAACATATCTCTTTCAAAAATCCGAACCGCCGAGACATTTTTGGCAATATCTAAAAAGTCCTGAAGATTCATTTTATCATACCATTCGCTGTTTCGGCGGACCTCAAGTTTAGCCCTTGAAGTGTCTAAAATTTTAGTAAGCTCTTTAAGATATGGCTTAATATTTTTCTCTATTTCTTTTTTAGTAAGGCCCGCTCGAGGATCAAGTTTGTCGCTCGGGTCACCAATTCTGGCTGTAAAATCACCCCATAAAATCACGGCTTTGTGACCCGCATCTTGAAACTTTCGAATCATTCTTAAAACCACTCCGTGGCCTAGATGAAGCGTGGAAACCGTAGGGTCAACTCCGTATTTAATGCGCAGTTTTTTGCCAGCCCTAATTTTCTTCAAAATGGCATCCGCACCAATTTGCTCTTCTACTCTGTTGAGTATGTTTTTGTTAAATTTAGGCATATCTAAAAATGAAAATACTTTTTGGGGAAGTTAGAAAATAAATGAGCTTTCCTATGAAAATCATGGAAGCTTCTTATCTTCGCGAGGAAACAAGTAGCTGCTCTTTGCTTTTGGATGAGATTTTTGTATAAAGTTGGCTTGAAATAGCACTTTTATTTTACTATCTTTAAGATACATTGACAAGTTTTTTCTAAGAAGAATGTAATTATATTGTTCTTAGAAGGTGCGTTTGTCTGTTGTCTATTGTTTGGTATATAATAAAAATATGATTACTAACGAGCTTCAAAAGTTAGTTGAGGAAGCGATTTTAAAAACGCAAAAGGGAAAAAAGCTGCCGAGGTTTGAAATGCCTGAAATTGTAATTGAGAAACCAAGAACACGAGAGAAAGATAGAGGTGACTATGCCTCGCCAGTGGCCTTCAAGATTGGTAAGAAAGTAAAGAAAAAACCAATGGAAGTTGCCGAGATTCTAGTTAAGAGTTTGCCGGAGTCAAAAATAATCAGTCAAGTAAAGGCGTTAAAACCTGGCTTTTTGAATTTTTATCTATCGCCTGTCTTTTTGCAGGAACAGCTTCCTAAGATTTTAAAGCAAAAGCAAGATTATGGCCGGGTTAACATTGGCAAAGACCAGGAAGTTCAGGTTGAGTTTATTTCTGCAAATCCTACGGGTCCAATTACAGTTGGCAATGCCCGGGGCGGTTTTGCTGGCGATACCTTAGCAAATATCCTTTCTTTTGCCGGCTATCAGGTAAGCCGTGAGTATTATGTTAATGACTATGGCAAGCAAATTACAATTTTTGGCGAGTCCGTGCTCCGCCGGCTTCTTGAAAAAGAAAAAGTAAAAATTGACTTTCCCGATTACTGCTATCAGGGAGATTATATTAAAACTCTGGCCGAAGAGGCCAAAGAAGAACTGAAACTCGAAGGCCTTAGTAAGAATTCTTTAAAGGATAAAAAATTAATTGAAAAAATCGCTGATTGGGCAGTTTCCAAAATGAAAGCCGAAGCAAAGCGGGTTACTGAGAAACTCGGCATTAAATTTGATGTTTGGTTTTCGGAAAAAAGGCTTTATGAAGAAGGCGCTGTCCAAAAGGTTTTAGATTTTCTAGAAAAAAAGCGATTGCTTTATAAAAAAGAAGGCGCTACCTGGCTAAAAGTTAAGTCGCTTGGCGGTCCTAAAGACGAGGTTATTTTAACAAAAGATAATGACGAGACCTATTTTTTGGGTGATATTGCTTATCATGCAGACAAATTCCAGCGCGGCTTCTCCAAAATTATAGTTTTCTTAGGTTCTGACCACTTTGGCCATACAGCGAGGATGGCAATTATTCCCAAACTTTTTGATTTTAGAGGCGAGCTTAAATTTTTAGTCACTCAATTTGTGCAGCTTAAGAGAAATAAAAAAACAATTGGCATCTCTAAAAGGAAAGGAGAGATTTTCACTCTTGAAGAACTGGTTGATGAAATTTCTTTGCCTGTAGCCCGGTATATGTTTTTGACTAAAGATATTAATTCGCAAATGGAGCTTGACCTCGCTCTTTTAAAAGAGCGTTCTAAGAAAAATCCGGTTTTTTATGTTCAATACGCTCATGCCCGGATGAGCAGTATTTTACGCAAAGCAAAACAGCGCCGGCTTCTTGGAACCTATGAAGATTTAAGTAATGCTTTTTTTGGTCTTTTAAATAATGATTCAGAAGTTGCCCTTATGAAGAAACTCGTTGAATTTCCAGAAATAGTGGCTTTGATTTCGCAAAATTTAGAAGTTCATCTTCTTTCATATTATGCCTATTCCTTAGCCGAGAAATTCAGCTCGTTTTACCGCGACTGCCCTGTAATTTCAGAAAAAAAAGAAGACCTGCGGCGAGCGCGGCTTGGCCTTGTTATTGCCTCGCAAACCGTTCTTCAAAATACCCTTGCCTTAATGGGAATTGAGGCCCCAGAAGTAATGTAGTTGTTTGACATTGGCTGGTTTTAATTTTAATATATAAATAGAATGCGTATTGGAATTGATGCCAGAGTAATTTACTATCCAAAACGTGACAATAAAACTCGGGTTGGTCACTATGTTTATTCTCTTATAAAAGGACTGAAAGAGATTGACGGCAAAAACCAGCTGGTTCTTTTCTTTGATTCCAGGGTTGACCATAAAATCGCAAAAAAATTTGAGGATAAAAAAACGCGTGTTGTTTATTTTCCTTTTAGCCGCTACCGGACATTTATGTCCATTGGCTATTCCCAACTTCTTGTTTCTGCTTTTATTGCCCGGGAGCGGCTTGATATTTTTCACGGTGCTTCAGGCACGATGCCTCTTACCTGTTTGACTCCAGCAGTGCTGACAATTTTTCAGATTGAACAAGGTCGGGCTGGTCGTCTTGCTCAGGGCCGGATTTTAAAAAAGGCTCAAAAAATAATTGTTTCTTCGCCGCTTTTGAAGAAAAAACTGGTTAAGACCTATAAATTGCCTGCAAGAAAAGTTGAAATTATTGAAGGATGTGATAAAATATCAGATACAAAGAAAGAGAGCCGAGTTGCACTTGCAAAGAAGACAATGGCGCTTTATAAGAATGTCGTCTCTGGACTAAAGAGAAAGAAAAGAAAGAAAAAGAAGCGCAAAAGGCCTAAAGGGAAAAAACCTTAAATTCTTCCAAGTTTTGGGTTGATGTCTTCAGGACTAAAAGCGCGAAAGCAAGCTCAAAAACTTGGGATAGCAAAAGCGTTATTATTTTGGCAATCACCAAAAGAGCTGGCGGAAGAACACCTAGAAACTTAGGTAAGTAGAACCGCCCGGGCAGCAAGCCGTTATTTGCTAAAATTAAGTGCCTCGAAGCGAAAAGCAAGAGGAATCAAGATGGTACCATTCATAAGCTTATGAATTCTTGAAAGATTAGAATTCTTTTTTTATATCTTAGTTTATGAAAGAACTTAATCCAAGACAGCCAATAAACGAACTCGATGAGGAAGTTCTTTCTTATTGGCAAAAAAATAGAATTTACGAGAAGGTAAAGAAAGCAAGCGAGAAAAAGCCTTATTTTAGTTTTTATGATGGTCCGCCTTTTGCAACTGGCCTGCCGCATCACGGCCATCTTCTTGTTTCTGCGATTAAAGATTCGGTTTTAAGATATTGGTCAATGAGAGGCAAAAGAATCAGTCGCAGAGTTGGCTGGGACTGTCACGGTCTGCCGGTTGAAAATTTAATTGAAAAAGAGCTTGGGCTAAGATCTAAAAAAGATATTGAGAAAATTGGGATCGAAAAATTTAACGCCAGGTGTCGAGACTCTGTTTTGCGCTACGCCAGTGAGTGGGTAAAAACATTGAGTCGACTTGGGAGATGGGCTGATTATAACTCTGCCTACCGGACAATGGATAATGACTATATTGAATCTGTTTGGTGGGTTTTTAAAAATTTGTGGGACCAAGGCCTTATATATGAAAGTTTTCGGGTGACGCCGTACTGTCCGCGCTGTGGCACCCCGCTTTCAAACTTTGAAGTGGGTCAGGGCTATAAAGATGTCACTGAACCATCAGTTTATTTGAAGTTTAAAATTAAGGGCGAGGAAAATATTTTTTTTCTTGTTTGGACAACAACGCCGTGGACATTACCAGGCAACCTTGCTTTGGCTGTCCACAAAGATGTTGACTATGTGAAAGTAAAGCGAGATAAAGATTTTCTTGTTCTGGCCAAAGAACGACTCAAAGTTTTAGTAAATCCAGAAGTTGTTGAAAATGTAAAAGGTAAAGATTTAGTTGGCAAGGGGTATGAGCCCCTTTATGATGTTTTTCAAAAAGAAAACAAAGAAGGTAAGTTTTATAAGGTCTGGGCAGCTGATTTTGTTTCAACAGAAGAGGGGACTGGCATTGTTCATATTGCCCCGCACTTTGGTGACGATGACTTTAATTTGTTTAAAGAAAATGAAATCACGATTCCAAAAGAATTGATCACGATTAATGAAGAAGGAAAAGTAATCAAAGGATTTGGTATTCCTGGCGAGGGAAAGCCAGCTAAAGACGCTGATAATGATATTAAAAAAGATTTAAAAAAACGCGGAATTTTGTTTAAAGAGGAAGACATTACTCACAGCTATCCTTTTTGCTGGCGCTGTGATGAACCCCTTCTTTATTATCCAATTGCGAGCTGGTATGTTGAGGTGACTAAACTACGGGAAAAGCTTATTCAAAATAATAAAAAAATTCATTGGGTGCCCGCGTACTTAAAAGAGGGTCGGTTTGGAAAATGGCTCGAGGAGGTGCGCGATTGGGCAGTTTCAAGGAATCGTTTTTGGGGTGCGCCAATCCCGATTTGGATTTGTGAAAAATGTGGCAAGAAAAAAGCAGTTGGAAGCATTAAAGAGTTAGACAGCACGACGCCAAAAGATCTTCACAGGCCTTACATTGACAAAGTTGAGCTTAAATGCAAATGCGGCGGAAAAATGAAGCGTGTCACCCATGTTTTTGACTGCTGGTTTGAATCTGGGAGTATGCCTTATGCTTCCTGGCACTATCCTTTTGAGAACAAAAAGCTTGTTGAGAGTAATTTTCCAGCGGATTTTATTGCCGAAGCGGTTGACCAAACAAGGGGCTGGTTTTACACATTGCATGTTTTGGCATCAGCGCTGACCCTGAAAGATAGGGGTCTTGGCAAGGACAAACCCGCTTTTAAGAATGTGATCTCAAACGGTTTAGTTTTAGCGGAAGACGGCAAAAAACTAAGTAAAAAACTTAAAAACTATACTGAGCCTGATGAGTTAATGAAAAAATTTGGGGCAGATTCTTTTCGGTTGTTTCTTTTAACCGGCGCTCCTATTGGCGAAAATTACTTTTTTGGCGACAAAGCAGTTCAAGATGTTTTTCGGAGCAGTATTATTACGCTTTTAAATTCTTATTCTTTCTTTTTAACCTATGCGAAGGTTCATAATTTTAAGCCAATAAGAGCAAAATCAGAAAATATTTTAGATAAGTGGCTTCTTTCAGAGTTGAACAGTTTACTTGAAAAAGTGAATAAAAATATGGAGGATTATGAGCTTGTCAAGGCGGCCCGCTTAATTCCGCCATTTGTTGATAATCTTTCAAATTGGTATCTCAGGCGTTCGCGCCGCCGCCTCAAAGAAGGTGATAAGGAAGTTTTAAACACGCTTTATGGGGTTTTACTGACATTTACTAGAGTGCTTGCACCTTTTACGCCGTTTATAGCTGAGAAATTTTACTTGAGCTTGGACGGAAAAAAAGAGTCAGTTCATCTTGAGAGTTTTCCCCGGACCGATAAAAAGTTAATCAGTGAAGATCTAAATTTAAAAATGAGGCGAGTTAGAGAAATAGCAAGTAAAATCTTGGCTCTTAGGAAAGAAGCTCAAATTAGAATTCGGCAGCCCTTAAAAGAAGCTGTTTTAAAAAGGACAGAGTTATTTAGCTCCGACACTACTCGTTGTTTTGCTTCTCGGCTGCGGGACAGGGACAAGAATTTGGAAGAAATTTTAAAAGAAGAAGTTAATGTTTTAAATGTGGTTTATAAAAAAACCTTGCCGAGCGGCAAGAATTATTTAAGAGATAAAGAAAAAACAGTCGCCCTTAATATAGAAATTGATAAGAAATTGAAGCTTCAGGGTTTGGCTCGGGAAGTGGTCCGTCAAATTCAGGATCTTCGTAAAAGAGCCAGTTGCAGGATCGATGATAAAATTGAGCTTTGTGTTGAGGTGCCATCTTTAAGTAAGGCCTTGAAAAAAGTTTTTGACAATAAAGAACTTGTTTCTTATATCCAAAGAGAGACTTTGACAAAAAAAATAATATTTGGCAAAATAGAAGATGCCGAAAAAGCGGCGAAGGCTCAAATAGGAGGAGAGGAGATTATCCTGGCAATAAAGAGGTAGAAAATCTACTTACTGGAGAGCAAGATGGGAAGGAGAATTAAGGATTGCGGTCGCCAGTTCGAAAGTGACAGGTGTAAAGCTCTGCTTGCGAAAGGAATGTGTCCTGATTCTGTCTGCAGGGAAAGCAGAGGACTAAGAAACTCAATGTCGGTTTCGGCTTCTTTAAATTCCCAAGGAGGCAATAGAAGAAAAAGATTATAGGTACGACTGCCCCTCAATGAATTAGTGCGAGGTTATAACTCCTGTCCATTCTTATTCTATCTTACTTGCTCAAGTGAGCCCCTTTTTAGAGGGGCTTTTGTTTTTAAAACAGTTAATAATTCACAATTAACAGTTAGCTATCTCTTTCTTCTAGCTTCTTTCCACTTGTGGGGACAAAAGAAAGGGTGGGGCGCCGAAAACCCGCGAGTACTCGCGGGTTTTCGGCGCCAAGTTAATTGTTAATTGTCAACTGTCAATTGTGGTATAATAATTTTATGGCATTTTATAAAACAAAAGGCATTATTATTAAACGTGACCCAAGCGGTGAGGCGGATTGTGTAATCACTGTTTTTACAAAAGAGCATGGAAAACTGCGGCTGGCGGGCCGGGGGATGCGGCGAATTACTTCAAAGCTTGCCAGCGAGCTGGACCTTTTTAACTACACAGATTTTTTAATTACAAGCGGCAGGAGTTTTGATGTTATTACCGGCGCCTTGACAATTCAAAGATTTCCCTTTTTAAAGCAGGATTTAAAGAGGCTTCAGATTGCCGAATATCTAACAGGTCTTCTTGACTGCTTGAGCGCTGAGGGTCATCAAGATAAGGAAATTTTTTCTCTTTTAAAAAGAATTTTTGTTTTTTTAGACAAAGAAAAACGAGCTTTTGACCCCTGGCTGATTTTACGCAATTTTGAGTGGGAGCTTCTTACGAAAAGCGGTTTTAAACCCAAGCTTTATGAGTGTTCCTCTTGCCACAAAAAATTAAAACCAGAAAGAAACTATCTAAGCTCTAAAGGGCAGGGAATTATTTGTTCTTCTTGTCAGAAGAGAGATCCCTATGCCCGAGATATTTCCAATAACTCTATCAAAATTTTGCGTCTTCTTGAGAGCCGCGATTTTCAAAAACTTCAGAAACTTGCTCTACTTTCTAAACAAAAACAAGAATTAAAAAACACACTTCAGTATTTTTTGGAGAACATTTAAAAAGCTAAAAACTACTCTTTGGCTATGCTTGGGGCAGGCAGTTCAAAACTTAAAGCTAAATTTTTGTGGCTCAAGGTTTTGTGATTTGCAATTTTATGCTATAATAAAATCGTAATTAAACGCATTTATGCAGCATTTGGCGGTATTTAAGAAAAACGTGCTTGATTTGATTTTTCGGGGTGAAAAGACAATGGAGAGCCGATTTTCCTTATCTAAAATCCCACCTTTTGGCACAATTCAGGAAGGGGACGAGGTTTTTTTAAAAGAATCAGGGGGCAAGGTTTTAGGCAAAATGCGGGTCGGCAAAGTGAGGAGTTATCACAATTTGACGCCCGCAAAAGTCAAAAAAATTGCCAAGAGTTTTAATAAGTATGTTAAAGGGAGACCTTCTTATTGGCGTGAAAAAGAAAAATCTCGGTACGGAACTTTAATTGAAGTTAAAGAACCCTATAAGTTCCGTTCGCCCTTTGGAATCAAGAAGCACGACCGCCGGCCTTGGATTACCTTAAATGAAACCGATGTCCCTTTAGACAAATCACAGCTGGCAATTCGTTTTGGCGCTTCGGATTCGCTTGGGGCTTTGAAGGGTCTTCTTGAGAAATATTTGGCTTCGGCGGAACTTAAAGAAGAAAAGGAACCGCTTTTAAAAATGATAAAAGCAATGGGGGTTTTAGCAGAAAAGAGTTCTT
>CAZYLA010000006.1:0-8807 GCA_964648435.1 uncultured Candidatus Saccharibacteria bacterium | reverse complement strand
GAACCGCTTTTAAAAATGATAAAAGCAATGGGGGTTTTAGCAGAAAAGAGTTCTTTAAAGAAGCTCGATAAAAAAGAAAGAAAAGAACTTGAAAGCTCTCTGGCTCAAGTTATGATTTCAATTTTAGTTCTCTCATCAAAATACGACGTTGATTTATACGAGGCAGCGCTGAAAAAAATCACTAAAAAAGAAAAATATTCTTTAGACAAATTGAAAGACCTTTAATAACAATTCACAATTAACAATTCACAGTTAACACAGCTCAATAATGGATACCTTCCGATTTTTACAGTTCAAGGTTTATAAACAAGCAAAGGTTATTTACAAAAATATTGTCAGAGTAGTAAATTCATTACCAAAAGAATGGCAATATGATTTAGGAAGACAGATTAGAAGGAGTGCGCTTTCAATTCTTTTAAATATCGCTGAAGGGTCAGCTAAAAAGTCTGACAAAGAGCTTCGCCGTTATCTTGAAAATGCGCTTGCTTCGACCAATGAAACACTAGCAGGAATAGATATATTCTCCTTGACAACAATCTTATCTCTAAAGAAATTTTTGATAAACTTTTTGCCCAATTAGAAGGTATTGCCAAGCAACTCGGTGGTTTTGCTAAAAAAGTTTCTAATTAGTTAATTGTTATTTTATGCCTTTCTTACGTAAACTAAAGTCAAAGCTTTATAGTCGCCGGGCTGAAGAAGCGCTGGCTGAAAGAGAGAAAAAAAGAGAAAAGCCGGAGCTTGAGCAACTTGTGACCCCGAAAGACAGGTCAATGCTTTTTACTTCTGAACTTAAGAGGCAAGAAAAAAGACGCAAGGCGTTTATAATCGCAGGCGTCTTTTTAGTTTTAATTGTGGTTGGGGTTATTGTTTTTTTATTGGTGCAGGCATGGCAGTCTCATAAGTCAGTTAAGGCAAGTCAGATTAAACTTGAGGTTTTGGCGCCTGAATCAATTGTGAGCGGCAGCAAAGTCACTTATTCAATTAATTATGGGAATTTAAGCAAGGTTGACTGGAAAGAAGTGGAAATTATTATAACTTACCCTGGTGGCTTTACCTTTTCAGAAAGTAGCATCCCTCCGGCTTCGGAAGAAGAAAACACCCGTTTTGTTTTGGGAAGGGTAAAGAAGGGTGAGCAGAGTTCTTTTACAGTTCAAGGAGTTATTATTGGCGACCCGGAAAAACCTGCGGTTTTAAAAGCGGAGATCTCATTAATGCCGGAAAATTTCCATTCAAGATTTTCTAAAGATGCTTACGCAACCGTTAAAATTGAGCCATTGCCGATTGACTTTACAATTGAAGTTCCTCAATTTGCTTCAAGCGGAGAGCAGATTAGATATGTAGTGAGTTATCAAAATAAAAGCTCGCTTGCCTTGAATGATGTAAGTATTGTCTTTACTTATCCCTCGGGTTTTAGCCCAACTTCTTTTGAGCCTAGTCCTTCAAAAGAAAATCATATTTGGCAGTATACTTCGATTGGGCCAACAGCAAGTGGTCAAATTGTGGTAACTGGTAATTTAAGCGGCCAGCCAGCAGAAGCAAAGAGCGTGAGTGTCGCTTTTATTACAAAAACAGCTAAAGGCGAGACCGTAACTTTAAGACAGATTAGCGGGCAAACAGAAATTACTAAAAGAGCTCTTGTGGTCGAAACACTTTTGAACAACAAGAGTGAAATTAATGTGAGACCAGAGGAACTTGTGAGAGCGACTATTAATTTTCGAAATGACGGCAATTTAGGAATTGGTAATTTAGTACTAAAAGCAAAGATTGAAGGTGAGGGGATTGATTTGGAAACGCTTAAGATTAATGATGGTGGTCGGTTTGACAGCGGTAAGCGAGAAATTGTTTGGATTGCCTCGGGAGCGCCAATTTTAGAGAACCTGGCAGCTGGCAAGGGCGGGAGCGTGAGTTTTTCTTTCGAGGTCCCTAAAAAAATAGAAGCAAACACATTGCAGGACAAAAATTTCAAAGTTGATATTACAGCAACAATTGACAGTCCAGAAATTCCTGCTCCCCCTGGTGGAGTTAAAGAGATTCAGTCAAGCGTGGCTACGGCAAAGGTGATTAGCGTAATGGTCTTGGAGGCATCTACTTATTACGATGATGGTCGGGCAGGGATTACAAGCACTGGCCCTCTGCCGCCAAAAGTTGGCCAGGAAACTACTTACACGATTTATTGGCGGCTTTACAACACTACTAATGATTTGAAGAATGCGAAAGTTGAAGGGCTCCTCCCAAGCGGGGTTTCCTGTACAGGCAAAAGTTTTGTGACTTATGGGGCGGATATTGTTTGTGATGAGCGGAGCGGGAAGGTCGTTTGGGATTTGGGGAGTGTTTCTGCACACACTGGCTTTTTGTTGCCGCAAGCAGAAGCAGCGTTTCAAGTGGCGATTACCCCAGGGCCGCCAGATATTAACAGAACCGTGACTTTAATCCAAGAGAGTAAAGCAAGCGGCATAGATCTTTTTACTGGTGAGTCGCTAGAAAGTAAAGTTGGTAGGAAAACAACAGGTGATGCTTCTGAAATAAATCAAGGCCGCGTTGTCCCATAAGACAACAGGCGGCAGAACACAGATAACAGACTAGAATTATAAATATATGTTTTCTGTTGTCTGATATTTTGATAAAAAGGGGAGGTGAGGTTTAATGGCTGCTAAATTGAATAATGTAATCAATGCTTTAATTGCGTTGGCAGTTGCGGCTCTTTTAGTGCGGATTGTTTTGGGGGTTTTAAATGTCTCTAGTTTTTTAACTTTTTATAATTCTTCTTATCTTGAACTTTGTATCGTTGCTCTTTTATTCGCAATTGTTTTGACGTTGATACAGATTAGGGACAGAGAGAAATAGCTTTTACTTTATTAAAAGGGATAGGCGGAGGACACCAAAAGAAAAAGAATCTGGCCTATGGAAATTAAGCGAGGGGGACGTCAAAAAATGATTATACCTTCCTATGGAAATCAAGAGAGCCTCTCTTAGCATCTCTAAAAAACGAGTAGCCAGATTCGAGATAAATAGCTTATAGTATATGGTTTGCGCCGACTCCTCGCCTGCTTGCCAGGCGAGGAGTCGGCGCAATTTTGATTTTAAAAGTATTTTTTGCTATAATAAACTTGATGGAGAAAGAAGATAACTTAATGGAAAAAATTGTCTCACTTTGTAAAAGGCGCGGTTTTATTTTTCAATCGTCAGAAATTTATGGCGGCGCCGCCGCAGCTTATGATTATGGCCCCCTCGGTGTTGAACTAAAAAACAATCTTAAGCGGCTTTGGTGGGAAGAAATGGTAAAGACCCGCGAAAATGTGGTTGGCTTAGATGCGGCAATTTTTATGCACCCCAGAGTTTGGCAGGCCTCTGGGCATCTTGCTGAATTTACAGACCTTCTTCAGGAATGTAAAAAATGTCACCATCGTTTTCGGGAAAAAGATTTACCGGATTCAAAATGTCCTATGTGTGGTGGTGAACTTACAAAACCGCGAGCTTTTAACTTGATGTTTGAGACGTATCTTGGCCCAGTTAAAGATGAGGCCTCAAGAATTTTTTTAAGACCAGAAACGGCTCAGGGAATTTATGTTGATTATAAGAGTGTGCAAAATGCGATGCGGTTAAAACCTCCTTTTGGAATTGCTCAAATTGGCAAGGCGTTTAGGAATGAAATTACACCCGGAAACTTTACTTTTAGGACAGTTGAATTTGAGCAGATGGAAATGCAGTTTTTTATTGACCCAAAGGAGGACAAAAAATGGTTTAATTACTGGAGGAAAGAGCGGCTGAAATGGTATCTGGAGAATCTTGGCCTTAAAAAAGAAAACATTCGTTTTTACAAACATAAGAGAAAAGAGCTTGCCCATTATGCTAAGGAAGCAGTTGATATTGAGTACAAAATGCCATTCGGGTGGCAGGAAATTGAAGGAATTCATAATCGGACTGATTTTGACTTAAAGGCGCATGAAAAACTTTCTGGCAAAGATTTAAAATATTACAACAAAGAAGCCGAAAAGAAATTTATTCCTTATATTATTGAAACTTCTGGCGGAGTTGATCGGGCAGCTTTAGCGATTTTTCTCGATGCTTATACTGAAGAAGAGGTGAGGGGTAAAAAACGGGTGGTTATGAAATTTAAACCCCAGCTTGCGCCCTTTAAAGTTGCAGTTTTGCCTCTTCTTTCAAATAGAAAAAAACTAACAGAAAAAGCCCGTGAGATTTACGAGGATTTAAAAAATTGCTACCATTCTTGGTATGATGAAGCTGGCTCAATTGGTCGGCGCTACCGCCGCCAAGATGAAGTAGGCACGCCTTATGCGATTACTATTGATTTTGACACTTTAAAAGATGACACGGTTACAGTGCGCGATCGCGACACCATGGTGCAAGAAAGAGTGAAAATTGGCGAATTGAGAGATTACTTATTTAAAAAGCTGATGTAAAATTATTGATAGCTGATAGTTAATAGTTTCTTATTTTCTATCAGCAATTAACTATTAACAATTAACTATTAATTTATGGCGGTTGTTAAAATTATTGAAACAATTGGCATTTCTGAAAAGAGTTTTGATGATGCTTTAAATCAAGCGCTTGAGAGAACTTGCAGTAAAGTTCGAAATGTTACTGGCGCTAAAATTGTTAGTCAGAATGTTGACATTGAAAATGGTAAAATTGTCCGCTACAAGGTAAATGCCAAAATTGCTTTTACGGTGGAATAAAGCTTTTTAAAAATTATTTATTTTGTTACGTAACAAGTTACGTAACAAATTACGTAACTTATTATTTACCAAATGAAAATTTATAAAGACAAATTGAAAAACGGTCTTCGTTTTTTAATTATTCCTAAAAAAGCGCTTCCTAATTTTACAGCGCTTGTTTTAGTTGGCGCGGGCAGTCGTTTTGAAAATGAACAAATTGCTGGAATTTCTCATTTTTTAGAGCATATGTTCTTCAAGGGTACAAAAAAGCGGCCTACTGCTTTTGCTATTTCAAGTGAATTAGACCGCGTTGGGGCAAGTTACAATGCGTTTACAGGTAAAGAGTATACTGGCTACTATGTAAAGGCGGCGCCTGAATATTTTGATTTGGCTTTGGATATTCTTTCAGACGAATATTTTAATTCAAAATTCGAAGAAAAAGAAATTAAACGAGAGCAAGGAGTAATTATCGAGGAGATTAATATGCTCCAAGATACGCCGCTTCGTTATATTCAGGATCTTTTTGAAAAGGTGGTTTTTCAGGGAAAACCCCTTGGTCAGATGGTGCTTGGTACCAAGAAAAGCGTTGTCAGCATCAATCGAAAAAAAATGGTTTCTTATTTCAATTCTTTTTATACCGCAGAGAATACGGTTATTTGTCTTGCTGGTAATGTTGATATTAAAAAAGTGCGGCTTAAAGTTAAAAAATACTTTGGAAAAAATTTTCGTCAAAAGGAGGTCTTAAAGCCCAAACAAATTTATTTTCAAAAGGAACCGCGGGCTTTAATCCACTTTCAAAAAACAGACCAGACTCATCTTGCGGTTGGCGTAAGAGGTTATGATATTTTTAACGAAAAGAGATTCCCAGCCCAAGTTCTTTCTACAATTTTAGGTGGTAATATGAGTTCACGGCTTTTTATTAAGATTAGAGAGCGTCGAGGGCTTGCTTATGAAGTTTGGTCAGAAAGTGAGAACTATTTAGATACAGGGATTTTGGTAACCCATGCAGGCGTTCCAAACGAAAAAGCGTTGAGAGTTATAAAGTTGATTCTAAGAGAGTATCAGGATATTGCCACAAAAGGCGTTAGTAAAGAGGAACTTCATAGGGCAAAAGAATATTTAAAGGGAAGGTTGGCAGTTAAACTTGATGAGTCAAACGAAATTGCCAGTTGGGTAGCCGCTCAAGAAATTGAAAAAAATGATATCTTGACTCCAAAAGAAATTTGTGGTAAAATTAACTCAGTTAAGGAAGAAGATGTTAAGAATGTCGCCGAAGAGATTTTTAAGAATAACCGTTTGAATTTGGCGGTTATTGGACCGTTTAAAAGCGACAATAGATTCAAAAAAATATTGCGATTTTAGTTGTTTGGGTTTTGGTCTGAGCTTGTTTGGCTTAGACAGCGAACCATAAACGGCAAACCGATTACTATTTACCATTTGCCATTTACTCTTATTTCTTTATGAATTCCAAACATTCTACAACTATTGATATTTCTTCCAGCACGATTTTCCGGGCCATTTTAATCCTGCTCTTTTTTGTTTTTCTTTTTCTAATTCGGGATATTCTTTTGATTCTTTTTATTTCAATTATTATTGCCGCGGCTTTGAATCCAGCGGCTGATCGGCTGCAGAAATTAAAAATTCCGCGGGCGATTTCCGTACTTTTAATTTATTTAGTTGTCTTTGGGATTATTGTGGTCTGTTTTGTTTTACTTATTCCAGCGTTGGCAAGTGATGTTGCTGAGCTTGCGCGTAATTTTCCCGGACATTATGAAAAAATAATTTCTTTTTTGAGTGAGGAGCATCGGACTGACATTGCTGTTGCAATCCAGCGAGGTTTGGAATCTTTTGGGAATCAGATCACAGGCGCAGCCGCGAGAATTTTTTCAACCACCGCTAATATTTTCAGCAGCATTATCGGGATAATTGCGGTTTTAGTAATTTCATTTTATTTGGTTGTTTCCAAAGAGGGGATGCAGAAATTCCTAATATTCATTACTCCAGCGAAACACCAGCCCTATGTACTTCAGCTTTTTAATCGACTTCAAAAAAGAATTGGCAGCTGGCTTCGGGGGCAGCTTATTGCAATTCTAATAGTTTTTATCTTAACTTTAGCTGGTCTGTATCTTCTTGGAGTAAAATATGCTCTTCTTTTGGCGCTTTTTGCCGGAATTATGGAAATAATTCCTTTTATTGGGCCAACGATTGCGGCAGTGCCAGCTGTTTTTGTGGCATTTACAATTTCGCCTTGGAAAGCCCTTTTTGTTATTATTCTCTTTATTGTTGTTAACCAGATTGAAAATTACCTCATTATGCCTAATGTAATGAGAAAGGCAGTTGGCTTGAATCCGGTCGTGGTTATTATTGCTGTTTTAATTGGGGCTAAGCTTGCGGGTATTCTTGGGATAATTATTGCAGTGCCCTTAGTGGCAATGCTGGCCGTATTTATTCAGGACTTTTTTAAAGAAGAAAGAGAATAAAAAAAGCGGAGGACAGTCCTCCGCTTTTTTTATTCTCTTTGGCTCTATTTATTCTAGTTCTACATTATTTACTCCCTTAATTTTTCCTTTGTATTTTACCCAATTCTTGATGAATTCTCTGCATCCTTTTTCTCCAGCCATTATTTCAAAAAGAAAATCTCTTTTAGTTATTGAGGGAAAATTTCTTTTCCCGATATAATCAGGATAACTTGACCACTTATAATTTTCCAGAAATTTAATAACTTTCTTGGGATTTCTAATTCCTTTTTCTTTCCATTTTGGCTCTAATAGAGATATTCCGTTAGCGTGAATATAACCAAAAACTATTTTTAATTGTTTGTCTGTTTTGATGTGGATTGCCCGGAATCTGCCCTGGAAAAGATGGCCTTTTCTGTCATATTTTTTGTTGAAGTAAGCAGCATAGCCGGTTCCAAATTTTCTCATAAATTGAGTAACTCCATTGTCTTTAATCTGTCTTGTCAGCAGGTGAATGTGATTTGGCATAAAATAAAAAGCTAGAATTTCCACCAATGGTTTTCGAGTACCAGCGGAGGACTGTCCTCCGCTGGTTTTATTTTTGCGTTGTTCTTGTCGTTTTCTAATTTCTACTGATTCAGTCGTATTGAATTCATAGAGGGAAAAAATTCCTCGGTAATAATCGTTTTTATCCTTAAAAATTAAAGAGTCACCGACTCCTCGGACAACAAGATGATAAATTTCATTGTTAACTAACGGTGGTCGCTTGGTTGGCATAAAAGTAAGATTTAGCGGAGGACAGTCCTCCGCTTTTTTGTGTTACCTTACAAGTATTATTAAGCAAGCACAAATTATAAAAATGGGGATTTGAGACGCAATCCCGGGCCAAAAAGAAATTTCTTTTTGGATCTTGCTGTGAAACTTTGTAAAAAAATTATTTTTGTATTTGGGAAAGAAGTTTAAAATAATGATAACAATGATGTCTGGCAGATTAGCACCAATAATACCAGCGATAACAGGTAAAAGTTCGATATTTGAGTTAAGCACTAATAGAAAGGCAATTAAAAGTCCAATTCCAAATTCAATTCCTGCTTTAAAAAGTTCAGTTATTTTGAAGCTCCAGTGGGGGATTACGTCTAGGATAAAATGACTTATAAAACCAAGAATAAAGGCAAGAGTAATACTATCAGTGTGGGTACCAATAGTGGCACCAACAATTGTGTGCGTTGCCGCAAGCATAAAAAAGTAGAGTTAAAAATACCCCTCCATAGTTGTATTATAGCATTCTGAAGCTGATTAGGAGCAGACAGAGTAATGTCAACGCCACTATCTGGGTTAGCCACAATGTCGTTGACAGGGCTCACCACCTGGGGTACCCGAAAGAGTCACCCCACCGAATAAGCCCCCACCCACTTCCTAGGCATATCATCGTCGTGCATGATTTCCCGTTAGGTAAGTCCTTCTCTCAGTGCCGTCGGCTACGCCGCCGGCGGCTCGGGCGGGCATCGGCGGTGGGCGGCTCACTTCCCACCGTTCGTCACGCCCGCCGCCTTGTAATAAGGTTGCCCACCCTCGTAGGTTTGTTTTTTTCTACCGCCTCCACTATCTTCAGCCACCACCGTCTTTCAATTTCGACTGTGTCTTTTCATGCGGCCGCCATCGCCCGTCGGGCGCA
>CAZYLA010000005.1:0-23396 GCA_964648435.1 uncultured Candidatus Saccharibacteria bacterium | reverse complement strand
AAAAAAGTGAATTTTGGCGAAATTTTAAAAGTGGCCACTGGTAACCGCAAACTCATCCGCGCCCTTGCTTATGGCGTTCGCACTAAAACCAAAGAAGAGGAACCTTTCTTTGAAGCGTTGAAAAAAAATGGCTTCGAAGTTAAAGAAAAAGATCTTTTAACATACTATGGTGGACTCAAAAAAGCTGACTGGGACGTCGGCATCACAATTGATGCGATTAAACTCGCAGACAAGGTCGATGTAATAATTTTAGTCAGTGGCGACGGCGACTTTGTGCCAATGATTAACTATCTTAAAGAAAACAAGGGTTGTAAAGTTGAGGTAATGGCTTTTCGAAAAAGCGCCTCGACACGCATTGTAGAAGCAGCTGATGAATTCACTGATCTTTCAAAATCACCAAGATTTCTTATCTAATAATAAATCTCTTTAGAATTTTTATTCAAGGCATTGCTGAAAGCACACAGAGAAATGTGGATTTAAGATAGAAGAACAGATGCGCTCGAAATATAGCAGTTGGCCTATTAGATATACTTTTTTCTAAATAATACCAGGGCCAACCGCGCGCCCTTGAATAAAAATTCTAAAGAGATTAAAAAATTAATAACGTTTGCCAAAAGACAAGTAGATTATTAGCTTCTAAAGCTCTTAGTCTAAAGTCTTTTGGCAAGCGCAAAAGGAGAAAAGTACAAAAATGAAAGAAGAAAAGGTCTTCCGGACCGAACTTGGAGGAAAAGAGCTTTTAATTAAAACTGGAAAATTTGCGCCCCAAGCCAATGGTGCCGTCACTGTCACTTTAGGCGGGACCAAAGTTCTGGTAACAGCAACAATGAGCTCCCTGCCAGATAAAGAAAAAGATTATTTTCCCTTAATTGTTGACTATGAAGAAAGGTTTTACGCGGCTGGCAGAATCCGGGGCGGCTTTATTAAAAGAGAAGGCAAGCCTAGCGATGAAGCCATTATCACGGACCGTCTCATTGACCGTTCAATTAGGCCTCTTTTTCCTGAAGGGATCCAAAATGAGGTCCAAATCGTTGTAATTGTTCTTTCGTACGATAAAGAAAATGATCCCTGTATCCCAAGCGTACTTGGTGCCTCGCTAGCGCTTGCTATTTCTGATATTCCTTTTAATGGACCCTTGGCAACTCTTCGAATCGGCCGCGTTGACGGCGAATGGGTCCTAAATCCCACCAAAACTGCTCTTTCAAAAAGTGATTTAGACATTATCCTTTCAGGCACGCCCCCACGCCAAAAATTTGGTAGCGAATCCGCCTCGAACAAAATCAACATGATTGAAGCAAAAGGCAATGAAGTCAAAGAAAAGGATGTTATAAAAGCGATTTTATTTGCCGAGAAACACTTTAAGAAAGTATTCCGTATTGTTGAAGAAATTCAAAAAAGGACCGGTAAAGAAAAAGCGGATTTAGAGCTTTGGCAAATTGACCCCAAAATCAAAGAAAGAGTAGAAAAAGAAGTAAGGCCCCAAATTCAAAAATTAATTTCAGAATACAAAAACAAAAAAACTTTTGACCAGCAAATTAAGGAAATTCAGGAAAAAATCACTGAAAAAATCGACCAAGAAGAAAAAGAGCGCGATATTAACGAGACAATCTGGAAAATCCAAAGAGAAATTGCTAGAGAAAACATCTTTAAAAATGAAAAACGAATAGACAATCGCGGCTTAGACGAAATCCGGCCTTTAAAAATTGAAGTTGGGGTTTTGCCGCGAACTCATGGCTCCGCTCTTTTTTGTCGGGGCGAAACTCAAGCACTTTCTGTTGTTACCTTAGGCGCGCCTTCTGACGAACAAATTGTTGACCAACTTGAAGAAGAAGGCAAAAAGCGTTATATGCACCATTACAATTTTCCGCCATTTTCTTGTGGTGAGACCGGGCCAATGCGAGGGCCTGGCCGAAGAGAGATTGGCCACGGCGCCTTAGCAGAAAAAGCAATTGAACTACTCTTACCAGACAAAGAAACTTTTCCTTATACAATGCGAGTTGTTTCTGAAATCTTGAGCTCGAATGGCTCAACTTCAATGGCTTCTGTCTGCGGCTCAAGCTTAAGCCTGATGGATGCTGGTGTCCCAATTAAAGAACATGTTGCCGGAATTTCTATCGGCCTTATTTTTCAAAACAAAAAAAATTACAAGCTTTTAACTGATATTCAAGGAATTGAAGACAGCGGCGGAGACATGGATTTTAAAATCGCTGGGACCCGCACCGGGATTACCGCAATCCAGCTCGATACAAAAATAGAAGGGATTAATAACGAAATTATCGAAAAAACTTTTGAGAAAGCGCGCGCAGCTCGGCTTAAAATCATCGAGGAAATGAAAAAAGTGATTCCTGCCCCCCGCAAAGAACTTTCTAAACACGCCCCCCGCATTGCCACCTTAAAAATTGACCCTGAAAAAATCAGAACTGTGATTGGCCCTGGCGGCCGGACAATCACAGAAATTACTGACACGACGAATACTGTTATTGATGTTGAAGAAGACGGCTTTACGACAATCACCTCAAAAGAGGGAAGTGAAAAAATGATTAAAAAGGCTCAAAAATGGATTGAAGGTCTAACTCACGAAGTCAAGGTTGGAGAAAAATTCATGGGTAAGGTTACTAAGATAACCGACTTTGGTGCCTTTGTTGAAATTCTGCCCGGCCAGGAAGGGCTTGTCCATATTTCTCAACTTGCTGACAAAAGAATCGCCCGTGTTGAAGATGTTGTTAAAACCGGAGATGTCATCCCGGTAATTGTCATAGAGATAGATGAACTTGGTCGGATTAATCTTTCGCACAAAGCGGCAAAGTAAAACTCAAATGTCAAAACCACAACTTAAAACTAAAATCTCAAAAATAATATAAAACAGTTTTGACTTTTGAGCTGTAGATTTGAGATTTGATTTTTGAGATTTGAGTTTAATAATACTTTCTAGAAAGAAAAGTGTCGGCTTTAGTATAAAAAGTTACAAAATTCAAATAAAAACATAAAAACAAAATAAATGATTTGTCCTTCTTGTAAAAAAGAAGTAAATAAAAATTTAACCTTTTGCCCTCATTGTGGGGCAAGATTGACGCTCTCAAATAGTAATAAGAATAGAGGTGAAATTCCGCACATCTATACCATGGCAGAAGACCTTGATATTGCCAAGGGAAAAGTAGCATCTCCAGAAAAGAAAATCGAATCTCTGCCCGCAAGGCGAGGTGGGCGGGCCGCTCCGCCGTCAAAAATAGAAGAAAAATCGCTTCCCCCTCCGCCACCGCCAAAAAAAGAGCCTGAAAAAAAGATCTTACCTCCAAAAACACCTATCACTCTAGAACCACCCAAACCGCCACCGCCGAAACTTGAAGTTCCAAAACCTTCTCCTAAAAAAGAAATTCCCGCCCCACCAATAAAAAAACCTCCACCAAAAACAATCTCTCTACCAAAAGAGAAAACAACCTTTAAAAAAAGATATCTTTCTCTTCTCAAAATTATTATTCTCGTTTTAATTGTAGTTGCCGTAGGAATTGTTTCTTTTCTTTTTTACCAATATCATTCAAAAGCAAAACTCTCACCCCCAAAGCTTCTTCCAAATGATACTACCCTCTTAATTGAATTTGATTTAAGAGCGCTCAAGCGTGGCGGCGATTTTGCAGAACTCTCGGCAAAAGTATCTACCAACGTTTTAACCACTTCTACTTGGCCGCAAATTTTCACGGGCGTTCTCGAACCAGGTTTCAAACTCCCTGTTTCAAAATTAGGGAAAAAAGCTGCTTTTGCAATTGTAAGAGTAAACCGGGAAGGGACTGAAAAAGAATGGGTTAGTCTGATTGAGCTCAAAAACGAAAATACTGCCCAAGAAACTTTAAGTCAATTTAAAGAAATTTCTTCTTTAGACAAACGCATCAAAATATCTCCTAATAACATTGCTTTTTCTCAAACTAAAAACTTTCTTATTATTTCAAAAAAAGAAGAAATCGTTAAAAAAATCTTAGAAGTCAAAGCCGGCAGTGAACTTCCTTTGGCTAAAAATGACAATTTTAAAAAAGCCCTTAAGGAAGTTGAAGGCAATAAACTTATTTCTTTTTTCAAAGATAATCCTCTTATTTCGCAAAAACAAAAAATCGGCTATTATTTCTTAGTGCCTTCCAGACTTTCTGGTTTAATTGAAAAAAAATCACTAACTCTTCCTTGGGTTGATACAAATGCCTTAACAGAAGCCGGAAAGCTAATGGCTACTAAAAAAGGATTAGAAATTACTGGCAAAAGACTTGTTCTGCCTCATAAAAAGAAACTTGAAAAAATTAATAAACTCGGGCTAACAACGCTCGTTCCTAAAAACGCTACTTTTTACTTTGAGGGGAAAAACTTGCCTCTTATTCTTGAATCTTTTCAAGAAAAAGAAAAAATTCCTTTCCTAACGAATATCACTAGTAAATTCTCTGAAAATGGCATCAATCTTGAGAAAGAAGCCAAAGATTTTCTAGACCAAGAATTTGCCATTTTTTTTACGCCTCACCCCAAAACCTCCAAGCAGAATTTGAGTATGATCTTCAGAATCAAAGACATTAATCAAGCAAAAGAAAAAATGAGGGAGCTTGAGGAAAAATTGCTTTTGATTCTGCCAGAGCTTCTAAAAAGCGAGGCGGCCAGCGTTACTTTCAACGATAACCGTTTTCAGGAAGTTGACATCCGCTACATTAATTTCCCAGAGCCAGCTTTAAGTTTTGACTACGCTTTTATTGATGATAAATTAATTATTAGTAATTCCCGAGAAAGTACTTACTTTTTAATTGAAAGCATTAAAAATCCCGAAAGCGGGCTAGAATTTTCTGAAAATTTCAAAGAGGCCTCTCAAGCCCTCGGTCTTGAAAAGTTTGACTATTTCTTCTTTTTAAATCCAGCTGAACTTTTAAAGTCTCGGGGTTCATTGTCAATATTCTCGGATTTAAAATTTGAAAACGTAAAGGGTTTATTTGGCGAAATCTCATTTCAAGAAGAAAAGCAACTTATAAAAAGCTTCATTTTAATAAAGTAAGTTAGTTATGCAAAAATGCCCTGAATGTAAAAAAACTATTTCTAAAAATGATCTATTCTGTCCAAACTGCGGCAAACGTCTTCCAACCTCTAAGAAGGATAAAAAGGCCAAGAAAAAAAGCATCTCTTTTAGCCCTAAGAGTGAAGCAACCAGAAAAGAATTGCACTCAAAAGCACACGTTCTGCCTACTAAATCCCGCACTTCTATCTCTGAAAAAGTACAGGGTAAAAAAGCTGATACTTTTCTTGCTCCGCCAAAAGAAAAAATTTCTTTAGAAGAAAAGAAAGAGAAGGCCCCTTATACCAAGGGCTTGTTTTTTATTGTTACTGCCATAATTTTAATTATCTTACTTATTCCCCTTAGCTACTTTTTAATTCCCAAAAATTCTTTTCAAAAACTCCTTAAAACTCTTCCCAGTAAAACCATTTTTCTAATTACTCTAAACAAAAGAGAAGATTCTCAAAACCATGTTGAACTTTTTAAAAACGCCCAAGGTGCTCTCTCTAAAAAATTGGAAGAATCTAATCTTGATATCCAAAAAATTGAACCTTTTTTAGAGGAAAGAGTTGCTTTAATTTTATTAAGCAATAATAAAAAGCTCGAGTCAGCTTATTTCTTTGAAATCCAAAATAAAAAGGAAATCTTGGAAATCATTAATTCTTCGGTTGCTTTAAGTAGAGACACATATAAAGAAATACCTTTTTACTCAAACAAAGAGAAAAATACTATTTTTCTCTTAGATGACTTTCTCGTTTTGGCAAACCATGACACCACTATTAAAATTATTGAGAGTTATAAAAAAGGGGGGGACGCCTTTAAAAAATCCACCATTAGAAAAATAAGTCGTCGCTTAAAGCCCCAGAGTGCTTTTGCTTTCAGTTATGTTGATATTTCTCTTTTAAGAGAACATCTTGAGAGTAAAAATTTAAAAAAATATTCCTCTCTCTTAAATAACTTTGAAGCCGCTGCTATGACTTTTGAGAAAGGAGTGATAAAGGGGTTTATAACTCATAATGAACCTCCTCCCCGGTCCCCTCTTTTTAATCCCACCACTCTTAAAAACGCGGGAATTGAAACCATTTTTCTTGTAAACAGCACTAATCTTGGAAAAAACTTAGAATCTCTTTTAAATAAAGAAGATGTCCATTTAAGCTATTTAAAAAATCTAATTACAGAAAGAGGGATTAACTTAGAAGATCTTCTTGCTCTCGCTAGGGGCGAGTTTAGCTTCTTTATTAGTTTAAAAGAAGGACAATCTCAAAATAACTTTGTCTCTGAAATTCAAGATATTGAACTCGCAAAAGAAAAAATTAAAAACATTAAGGCAGGGCTTGAAAATTACTTTGCCACTAAAGCAGCAGAAAAAGAAATAAAAACCCTACCTGATGGCACTAAAGCAACTTATCTAAAGTTACCGGATCAAGCTCCAAAATTCAAAAAGGAAATTTATGAAGAAATTCCTTTCTTTTCTTTAAAAAACGGGGGCGAAGAACTTGCTTATGCTTTCTTTGACAAAAAAATTTTTATCTCTTCGCGGGTTGCTTCTCTAAAAGAAATGCTTAATTTAAGTAAGTCCTGCACTTCTACCCAAAAAGAAACGCAAGACAAAAAAGAAAAGGCAGTACTGAAGTTTTTTAAAAATGAGTCCCCACCTCAAAATTATCACCTCTTCTTTTATATAGACCCTAAAGTCACTCTCGAAACTTTTCCAAAGTTCACAAGAAGTATTCCTGAAAATATAAAAAACAATCTTCTCCTTGTGCCGCCGTTTTCACTCAAAGCGCTTTTTAGTCACCAAGGAATCATTCTAGAGGGAAAGATAAAGTAAATTGCTAATTGTCAAATAGTTAACTGTCAATTGTTGTGGTTTCGAAAATAACAAAGCATAAAAAAACTCAACCTCACAACTATGTTGCCCTTGACATTGAAACTTCGTCTCTTGACCCTGAAGAAGGTGAAATCCTTGAAATCGGCCTAGCTAAGTTTGACGAAAGAGGAAAAAAACTTGATGAACTCGCTACTCTTATAAAAAATAAAAAGGAAGTTCCTGCGCTAGCCCTTGCAATCACAGGTATTAAGGAAAAAGATTTACTAAAAGCTCCTTTCTTAGAAGAAATAAAGGAGAAATTTCAAGAATTTATTAAGGACTCAATTATTGTTGGTCACAATGTTAATTTTGACATCAAATACTTAAAGAAGAACAACCTAAAACTCGAAAATCCAGTTATTGACACATGGCATCTTGCTACTATTCTATTGCCGACTCTTCCTTCTCACAGTTTAGAAGTTCTAACTTCAAAGTTAAAAATCAATCACCTGGAAAAACACCGAGCTTTAGACGATGCAAAGGCCAGTTTCGCTCTTTTTTTGTTTTTAAAAGAAAAAATTAAAGAAATAGAGCCCAAAACAAGAGCTGAAATCCAAAAATATCTCAAAAAAAATAAAAGCGCTTTGGCATCTCTTTTTGCAATTAAAGGGTATAAACTGGCTCGCCAAGCTGGTGCGCCGGCAGCTCGGCGAACTGCTCCTATTGACTTCAGCGAACTCAAAAAAGTACTCGCCGTAGAAAAGCCCGCTAAAAAAATAAAAGCTGAACTTAATGCCAATGAAATAAAAATTATTCAAGAAATCTCAAATGCTCTTTTAAAAAACACTAACCTTATCCTTGAAGTCCCGGCAGGAATCAAAAAAAATTTAATCTATTTGCTCGCCGCAGGGTATTTCTTGAAGAGCCCTGTACCCGAACGAAGTGAGTGGTACAGGGCCAAAAAACTCAAGAAAAAAATTTTACTCGTGCTTCCGCCTTTCTCATGGCAGTATATTTCTCAAAAAGTTGTCCCTGCTTTAAAAAACATTCTTCCTTTTCCTCTTAAAATTTCTTTTTTTGACAAACGCGAGAACTATTTTTGTCTCTATCGCTTTGATAAATACAAAGAAAAGAAAAAATTTGACCATAAAGAACTAATTCTGCTCACCAAACTGCTTCTTTGGGAAAAAGAAAGCGCGGATAAAAAAATAAGCGAGGTCCCGGCATTTTTTGAAGAGAGAAAAATCTTAGATAAACTAACTGCTCGCCGGCCATTTTGTTTAGAGAAAAAATGTAAATATTTCAAAAACAAAGAATGCCCTTATTACAAAGCATTCTGGAAAACAAAGAGAGCTGATATTGTGATTATCCCACCCGCCTTACTTTTTGCTAAAAATCAAAATGGTTTCTCTGTTAAGGGAGAATCATTAATTATTGATAAAGCCGAAATTTTAGATGACACAGCTCTTTTTTCTTTTACTTATCAAGTCTCTGATGCTGAAATAATTGATACTCTTGATGATATTAAGAACTTTCTTAAATCCATTAAAAAAGCTGATAAATTCCAAAAAGGGGTTTACCCCTTTATCAAAGATTTTGATGCAAGGATTAACCAAATTAAAAATCAAGTTATTACTCTTTTTGGCTTAATCGGGATATTCCTAAAGAAAACCGCAATTGACCAAATTCCAACCCTAATTGAACTTTTGATCAAAGAAAGACATCGGGAGACATTTGATTTTAAAAAAATAAAAGATGCCTTACCTCACCTTATTTCTAATTTAGAAAATATTGAAAATGGACTTCTTTCTTTAAAAGAAAAAGGTGCTATACTTTTAAACCATGACCTTTCTGCTTATTCTTTAATTTTAAAAAACATCTGTCTTAAACTTGAAAACATTATTTTAAAACCAAAAGAAAGCGAAACTTACTGGGCAACCTTCAGGGGCAAAGAGATCACTCTTTTTGCATCTCCAAATGATTTCAAGCGAATGAACAAACTTACAAAAGAAAGTGCGCCGCTGATTCTTGTTTCAGAAGCCATTTTTTTAAAAGACGGTTTTGCTTATGCAAAAGAAAAATTATTTCTAAAAGAAAAGTTTAAAGAGGTCTCGATTCCTCCTTCCTTAAAAGAAACTGAAAAAATTCTAACAGTGGTTGTAAAAGATTTCTCTGTTAGTCCTTCTTTGTTTATTGAAGAAATCGCCAACCTAATTTTAAAAATTGCTCCTCTTTTAAAAGAAAAGGTTGCTATCGCTCTGCCTTCAATTTCAGCGATCCAAAACATTTTTGAAAGAGTGAGCGAAAAACTTAAAGATCAAAACATTAATCTTATTGCCCAAAGAATTAGCGGCGGCAAATTAAAAACAATTGAACAATTTAAAAACTCCCGCAAAGCGATTTTCTTGGCAACTTACGACTTTCTGGAAAAAGTGCGCTTTCCAAAAAAGAGACTAAATGGCATTATTATCACCCGACTTCCTTTTGAAGCAAAGTACCGACCCAAAGACCAATTAAAAATGGAGGAAAAAGACGCTTTCGCTCGCCACATCCTTCCGAAAGCACTCTTAAAAATGAAAGTTTTGTTTAATCTGGTTTTGAAATCAAAAGGCAAGAAAAAATTTTTCTTAATCCTTGACGACCGCGTTTCCTCAAAAGATTACGGCACTGCTTTTATAAGCATTTTACCTTCTCAAAAAATTACTTGGCTCAAAAAAGAAGAAATTGAAAGAACATTAAAAAAATATCTCCGAGAAGTCTCCGAGAAATCTTAGAGTTCACTCCAAGATTTTATATGATATAATACAAATATGAAAAAGAAAACACAAAAAAGTTTTCTTCCTTTCAAAAAAGTAAGAAAACTTTACAAAACCGGTCGAAAATCGAGTTATGGAATTACTTTACCTAAAGAAGTAATTGAGACTTTTGGTTGGCGAGAGAAGCAAAAAGTGGTAATTGAAATCAACTTTAAGAAAAAACGGCTTTTAATTAGAGATTGGAAGAAAAAAGACCGGTAGCTTCACAATTTTCAATCAATTCTCAATGATACAATTTCCAAAATTCCCCGCAGTACTGCGGGGAATGGCAGCTTTCAGCTGTCATATTGAAAATTATTAATACAGCAGCGCCTGTAAGCACTTTTAAAGAAGAAATTATTTCTGTGTTGTTGATAACATTACAAAGTTAATAACTTGGCTGTGGATAATTTGGCGTTCCAAAAATTACTTAAGCACCTTTAAAACACGGGAAAACAATCTAAAAAAATGTTGATTTTTCTCTAAAATTAGCCAAAACCTAAGAACTATTTTTTGACAAAAGTTATTTTTTGTGATAAATTAGTAAATAGAACCTCACATTTTTATTTAAAAAGCGCAGGGTGAAAAGCCTACAGTCAGAGAACTCCAATCACAAATTTCCCCCTGTTTGTGATTGGAGTTCTCTGACTGTCCGTCATAGGAGGCCACGCTCCTGTCTGCAAAAACAAAAACAAAAGTCAGCACATTTAAAAGAAATAAAAACAAAAGAAAGAAAAACAGAAATGAAAAGTTTTTAGGCCGTAATTTTAAAACGGCCAGAAGGGTGGTTAGAGAATTTTCTTCGATCTGTCGTGGCAAGTTGAAGAAAAGAATGACTTTTCGAGGATATGTTGGGCTTTGATCCTCTTTTACACCCTGTAGAGGATTAGAACCACTTCCTCATGAGTCGGTGGGGCGTCAGCGCCTCGTAATATTTGAAAATCGGGCGGCCTGGCGCCCTTCACTCTGTTAGAAGCTTTAGAGCAGCTAGACGGCAAGTGATTAGGGCTGTCTAAACATCGAAGTGACAAAGCTCTAGAGCATCTCACCACTAATTCTTCTAATGGAGCAAGCTTGACGTAAAAGGGGGATTTTTTATTTTCAGACCAAAGTAGACCCCGCACTTATAGATATAAGTGAAGTGCAGGTAAATGTGGGGCAGGTATTTCTTTACAATAGTGCCAAAATTTTATAAAAAATGAATCAAAAAACCTTAGAAAACATCAAGAAAAAACTCTTAGGAGACAAAGAACGGCTAGAAAAAGAGCTTAGGCGTTTTGCGGATAAAGATAAAAAACTAGAGGGCGACTTTGACACTCGCTTTCCTGATTTTGGCCGCAAAGAAGATGAAAACGCCATGAAGGTTACTTCTTATACTGACAAACTTCCTCTGGAACACACTCTTGAACTAAAATTAAAAGACGTTAATGACGCTCTTAGAAAAATCAAGCAGGGCACTTATGGAGTTTGTGAAAAATGCGGTGGAAAAATAAATGAAGAAAGATTAAAAATTCTGCCAACAGCTCGTCTTTGCATGACTTGTCATAAAAAAAGTGGCTCTTGATAATTAGAAATTCGTTGTATAGAAAATCGATACTCGTAATGGAAATTTGAAAATCGAAAAAAGGGGGTTATCAAAAAATGAAGGGCTTCTCTGTGGAAATCATACGCAATTATTGCACGGCAAGGAAACAAGTAGCCTCCATTTTCCATTTTCTATAACCAGTTTCTATTTTCTGTATAGCTATTTTCTATTTTCTTAACCAATCGGTGTTGACAATGTAGTGAAACTTTATAGTAAAATTTTAACAGCCAAACTTAAAAACATTTTTTTCTTTCTGTTAATTTCTTTTCTTGTCATTTCTCTTGACCAAGTAAGTAAATATTTAATCCATGATCCCCTGAAAGAGGGTTTTTTTATTATCCCAAATTTTCTCAAAATTACTTATTTTGAAAACAAGGGCGTTGCTTTTGGGATTAAATTAAACCAGATTTTAATTTACGGTTTGATTCTTTTATTCTTAATTATAGTTTTAATCTTTTTTGAAAAAGTTTTATTTGAGAGAAAATGGAAAGCTGTTTTTATGGGTTTTGTTTTCGGCGGTGCAATCTCTAATGTCATTGACCGGATTACTGTAGGTGCGGTAAAAGATATTTTTGAATTTTATTATTTTTCTGCCTTTCCAAGCGGCCTCGTCTTTAACTTAGCAGATGTTTTTATTGTTGTAGGAACGATTTCACTAATTATATTTTTTTGGCGAGAGGAAAAATGCAAAATGCAAAATGCAAAAATCAAAATGTAATTCAAAATGTAAAGAGGATAACAACATATTATTTCTTTTTAAGTTTAGATTCTTTTTGAATTTTTCTTTTTCATTTTGCATTTTGATTTTTAATTTTTGATTTTACTTTTGTGGTTTCCAAAATTCAATCATCAGCTCTCATAGGCATTGAAGCAAGTAGTGTTCTTGTAGAGACAAGCATTTCACAAGGGCTACCCTCTTTTACAATTGTGGGGCTCGGCGACATTGCTATCCAAGAAGCTAAAGAAAGAGTCAGGGCGGCAATTAAAAATAGTGGTTTTACTTTCCCTCCAAACCGGCTCACAGTTAACTTAGCCCCAGCAGATGTCAAAAAGGAAGGCTCAGCTTATGACCTTCCAATTGCTTTAGGAATCCTCTCAAGTTTTAAAAAAATAAAAATCAATTCAGAGGAAAAACTTTTCATCGGTGAACTTGCTTTAGACGGCACTCTAAGACCTGTGAGTGGAATTCTCGCCACTGCACTTTTTGCTAAGAAAAATAATATTAAGGAGGTATTTTTACCTGAAAGCAATCAAAAGGAAGCATCACTTGTTAAGGGTTTAAAAATTTTCCCAGTAAATTCTCTAAAAGAGCTCTTTGAGCATTTTGAAGGGAAAAAAAGACTAAAATCTTTTCTTTCAGAGGGTCTCTTAAAAATTCCTCTGGAATCGGATTTTGAAATTGATTTTGGTTTTATTAAGGGCCAGGAGTGTGCCAAGAGAGCACTTGAAATTGCAGCGGCAGGAGGTCATAATGTTCTTTTGAATGGCCCCCCGGGCACAGGTAAAACTCTGCTTGCAAAAGCGTTGCCATCAATCTTGCCCAAAATGACCCCCCAAGAAATTCTTGAGGTTACTAAAATTTATAGTATTGCCGGTCTTCTCCCAAAAGAAAAGCCAATTATTGTAAAAAGGCCTTTTCGAGCGCCTCATCACAGTGCTTCTTTGGTTTCTTTGACTGGTGGTGGTCAAGTGCCTCGCCCGGGCGAAGTTAGCTTAGCTCATCGCGGGGTTCTTTTCTTGGACGAAATGCCGGAATTTCCAAGAGACATTCTAGAATCACTTCGTCAGCCCCTTGAAGATGGCAAAATTACTGTCTCTCGGGCTCAAGCAAGCTTTACTTTTCCAGCAAGCTTTACACTAATTGCTAGTAAAAACCCTTGTCCCTGCGGTTTTCTGAATGACCCTGAAAAAGAATGCACCTGTTCCTTAAATCAAATTCAACGCTATCACAAAAAAATTTCAGGACCACTCTTAGACCGAATTGACCTTCACTTAGAAGTACCGCGGATAAAAGCGACAAAACTAACCAGCGATGTTGCTGCCGAAAGCTCTGCAGAGATTCAAAAACGTGTCCAAAAAGCCCGTCAAATTCAACTAGAACGGTTTAAAAATGAAAAGAATGTTCTCTTAAACACAGAAATGGATATTAAACTCCTTAAAAAATACTGCGGCCTTTCAGAAAAAAGTAAACGGATTCTTTCAAGTGCGATTGATCGCCTTCGTCTCTCACCCAGGGCTTATACAAAAGTTATAAAAGTAGCCCGGACTATTGCTGATTTAAATAATGAGGAAAAAATAAAAACCGCCCCAATTGCTGAGGCGCTTCAGTATAGACAAGGTGAGAATATAAGTTAGAGAAAAACCAATTTCTAATTTGGGAATGTGTAAAGATGAAATGCTTCCCCATAGAAACCACACATAATTATTGCTTGGCAAGGAAACGAGTAGCTTCTATATAACAATTTTCTGAATTTAATAGTATGACAAGGGATTCTTTTTTACGCCTTTTACGATCACCTCAAAATGAAGATGAGGTCCAGTTGACCAACCAGTATTACCAACCCGGGCAATTTTTTGACCCCTTGAGACCTTTTGTCCGGGCTTCACATAGGACTTACTTATATGAGCATACCGGGTTTTCATCCCGTTTTGATGATTTATAATCACAATCCTTCCATAACCGCCTTGCCAACCTACTAATTCTACATAACCACTATCAGCCGCGAATATCGGCTGATAGTGGTTATCAATATCAATTGCCCGGTGACCCCAGTGGTAATACTGGCTAATATGCCGAGTTGTCGTTGGCCAAACAAGATTACCCGAACCAGTTGATACCCTCCTTGAAGAAAAGCTTTTGTTCTCACTAACTGAGACCGAAGAGGACGTTGAAGAAGGAGAGGCAGAAACAATTTTTCTTACAGAAGCAGAGATTCCGCCACCCGGAATAATGATTTTCTCACCTATTTTTAAAGTCCCGCTTTCACTTAAGCTATTATAAGCAATAACATCTTTTGAATCAACGCCATATTTATTAGCAATTTGATTAACTGTCTCTCCTTTTTGGACTTTATGGAGAACTCCGCTTGTGGGGAGAATAACAAGTTTTTCCCCGGGTTTAATATAATCACCCTCACTTAAGCCATTTGCCCATAGAATAGTATTTGTGCTGACACCGAACCTTACGGCAATACTTGCTGGCGTATCTCCCTGCTCTACTGTGTAATAAACAATTTCTTTCTTTTCTTTTTTTCCTTTGGAAGCTGAGGTATCAATCGTTAATAAACTTTCTGGCTTTAAAAGAGCGTTTTTATTAACTGTTGGTAACTCTTCTTTTGAAGCTCCAGCTTCCTGTTCTTGAGAAAAAGCTGGTTTTAAGACCCCTCTTGAAAAACCGTTTTGTGTTTGCGACACCCCCACAAGATTCTCTCCAATAGCTCCTTCTTCAACGACTAATTCTTTTTCTTCGCTGAAAAGAGAAAATAAAATACTGCCTTCATCTTCAGCTCTGGCAGTAATAAAATTACAAAAAACAACTATCCCGACAACAATTCCAATTCCAAAATGAATAAAATATCTCTTACTATAATGATTTTTTTTAATCTTAGAAAGAAAGCTCTTAAAACTTTCTATTATCCCAAAAAACTTTGGAAAAAAAGAGCTTCCTTTCTGTAAATACTCACTCAAATAAAGTGGGTATTCTTGATATTTACTAATAGCTTTCCCCTTTCTTTATCCCACCTTCTACAGTGCCAGCAGAAGGTGGAATTTGACTAATCTTAGCCAAAAATATTTTTAAAAATTAATTTCTTTTGGCGTTCTTAAAAATAGCATGAAGGATTTTCCATGTCAAGTCACATTTTTCCACAATAAATCCTGCACTCCGCAATACTGCAGGGTACAGAATTTACTTAAAAACAGTCAAGGTGGTATACTAAAACAAGCAAAGTTCCACGCAAGAAGCACGTAATGCCTTGGGTTACGGAGTCTTAACGCGCACTTCTTGTGTGGAGCGAAATCCCACACCGAAGGTCTATTCATTTATAAACAAATTTCAGGTCTTCCGGTGTATGGATGATAAAGAAGAATGTTTAAAAGGGCCTTTAAAATAATTTTTATTTGGAAAGTTGCAGTTGTTTTTATCATTTTAACCGCTCTTTTTTCTTTTTATTTTTATTCAAAAAAGGATGAACAAAAAAATCTTGTTAAAACAGATTTTTACCAAGAGAAAGTTGTCGTTTTAAACGACAACGGCCTCATTAGCAAAACATCTACAAAGGCCACTAAGGTAAGGAATTATCTTCTTGAAAAAAACATCAAACTAAAAGAAAGAGATATTGTTATCCCGGGTTTAAACGAGCCGCTCAGCTCAAGCGCATATATTTTTATTGTCAGAAGTAAAAAAATAAAGCTTGATATTGGTGGAGAAATAAAAGAGGTTTTTACCCAAGAAAATACTGTCCAAGGGCTTCTTTTAAAAGAAAATATTGAGTATGCCCCGGAAGACAAAATAATCCCCTCGCTAGAAAGTCAGCTTTATCCTGAAATGGAAGTAGTGGTTATAAGAGTGCTTAAAAAAACAGAAACCAAAGAAAAGGAAATTTCTTTTAAAGAAGTTGTTAAAAAAGACCCAGAGCTTGACTATGGAAGAGAGAGAATTGTTCAAGAAGGGAAAAACGGTCTTAAAGAAGAAGAGTATCAAATTATCTATGAAAATGGGAAAGAAGTCAAAAGAATTTTGCTTTCTGAAAGAGTTATAAAAGAACCAGTTAATAAAATTATTATTCGGGGGACAAAAATTACTCCACTTGCAAGTGAGTCAGGTCTTGCAAGTTGGTATGGCGGCAGAGGATCTCTCTCAGCAGCTCATCGCTATTTTCCTTTTGGCTCAAAAGTAAGAGTAATCAATAAAATAAATAATAAATCAGTAATCGTGACAGTTAATGACCGAGGACCCTTTCTTCCCAAAAGAGTAATTGACTTAAGTAAAGATGCTTATTTAAAAATTGCCTCTCTTGGAAGCGGAGTTATCCCGGTTGTTGTCCAGCGAATAAAATGAATAAATTTTCAGCTAAAAAAATAAAAGGTATTCTAAAAGAAATTGAAGCGCAGCCCTTAAAGGGCTTGGGCCAAAATTTTTTGATCAATCAAAAAATTTTGGCCGAGATTGTCGAGAGTGCCCAGCTTTCTAAAAAAGACATTGTTTTAGAAGTTGGGGCTGGTATTGGAAACCTCACCCTCGTGCTTGCTCCTAAAGTAAAAAAGGTAATTGCTTTTGAGATTGACAAAAAATTGTTTAAAATTCTCCAAAAAAATACTAAAAAATTAAAAAATGTAGAAATTTTCAACAAAGATATCAGAAAAGTGGATTTAGAAAAGTTTTTTAAGCATAAAACTTTCAAAGTTGTAGCTAATATTCCTTATTATTTAACTTCTTTTCTTTTAAGAAAACTTTTTTCGCTTCAAAATAAACCCCGGTTGATTTTATTACTAGTTCAAAAGGAACTCGGAGAAAGAATTATGGCTTGCCCGCCCAAAATGAATCTTCTTGCTTTAAGTGTTCAACTTTTTAGTAAACCCAAAATAGTAAAAAAAGTTAAAAAAGGTAATTTTTGGCCAACACCCAAGGTTGACTCAGTGCTTATTTTACTAAAAACAAAAAAAGAAACGAAAAAGCTTGAAGCAAATTTTTTACTAAGATTAGCTAAAATCGGCTTTTCAGGTAAGCGAAAAATGCTTAAAAATAATCTCAAAAAAGGGCTCAAATTAAACGAGCAAGAAGTTCTTGAAACTTTTAAAAAGGCAGGTATAAGAAAAAATAGTCGCGCTGAAGAACTCGCTTTAAAAAATTGGCAAAAATTAGCTATCTTCACCAAAAATAAATAATTCTGTGCTACTTCTTATCTTTAAAAATACGACCTTACGCCAAACTTATTTTTGAGCCAAAAATAAGTTTGGCGTAAGGTTCTTTTTTATTGTATAATAGTAATAAGCCTAGCATGTTTCCCCCAGTACAAAATTGGGAAAATATCGTATAATATAATCAAAAGGAAAGTCTAGGTAGTTTTGGCATATAATTATGAATAAACTTCAAAAAATCAGCTTAGTCATTATTGTTATTGGTGGGGCTTTTCTCTTATACCAGGCCTATCTTGTAATTACTCCTGAAAAGAAAAAATCTTCAACCCCTCCCAAAGAAGAAAACATTTCACCGCTTGCTTTTTCTTCTGAAGATAGTGACGGCGACGATCTCATCAACAGTGAGGAAAAAAAATGGGGCACTGACCCTTTTGACCCTGACACTGACAATGACGGCTATCTTGACGGTGAAGAAGTCCAAAACGGTTATGACCCGACAATTCCTTCACCGGGTGATAAAATTAAAAAGGAAGAAAAATTAGCCAAGGAAGGCGTTCCCAAACCTAACACCCTTACAGACCAGTTCCTTCAAGAAAAAGTCCTTGGGACTAAAGATACTAAAGTTACTAAAGAGCTAGTCAAGTCCTATCTTGACGAGAATTTTAAAGACATTGAAAATACCCTTCAAATTCCTTTTGTTTCCAATAATGAACTTAATATCTCTAGAGAAGAAGGAAAAAAAGCAATTCAAAAATACTTTCAAGAATCTCAAATCACTGACTCTCTAAAGAATATCCGCCTTTATCAAGACGCGATGGAAGCAGCTGCAAGCAGAAACTACCGCCCAGCTGACACTGCCGTTAAAAACATTAAGGAAAACGAAGAGCACTTAAAACAAGTTCCAGTTCCCCTTGAGTGCCTTGAAATTCACAAACTTAAAATTGGTATCCTTCTGGCTCTAGAAGGAGCTTTTGAAGATTTAAAAGCGCTTCCAGATGACCCCATCAAAGTGATGGTTTCGATAAAAAAGAATCAGGCCCTAAAAGATTATGCAAGGCTTCTAGAGGAAAAAGAGAAAGCCCTAAAAAAGAAATACAATTTCTAGAAAGATCTTATGAAAACAAAAATAATTTTTTCTTTCTTGTTAGCACTTTTAGTAATTGTTCTTATTTTGCTGTTTGGAAATAAATTGAATGAAAATCTTAAAGCCTTATCTTTAAAAAATAATTACACTGCTTTAGAAAATATTTCTAAAAAAGAAGAGGAGGTTTCCTTTAAAGGTGCAGGAGATAAAATTTTCAGCCAGATTGAAAAACAGGTGTCTTTAGAAAAACTAGTAAGCGCCAAAGAAACAACCAATGTTGAAGAAAAAAAAGAAGTCATTAAAAAAATAGAGGCCGCAATAGAAAAATCTGACCAACCTGAAAAAAAAATAAGCCAGGAAAGGGCTTTATTAGAAAAATTTAAAAAGGAGCTAGCAGCTAGTCCTAATAAAATCTGTGCTGGTCACGTCAAAGGTACAAACACAAATGATTCAAGCTTTCAAAATTGTGAAGGCGGCGCTGACCCAAGCAACTGCGCTGACGAAGAAGGTCATTACAGTGAAGAAAACCTGAACGAAGAGGGTGGCTGGGGGTATTCTACTGGCGGTGAAGATGTAACTGACTGCTGTCAAGGGGCTTCTGATACTGACGTATGTGGCGAAGGAGATATCACTATTCCTGGCAAATGCGAATATTCCGGCGATATTTTTAATGACGGCTTACTTACCACTGCTCCTTGCTGTGACGGCTGCTGTGTTGATTGCACCGAAGACTGCTGTAGCGACTGCGGGGGTTGTTGTGTCTCAAGTTGTGAGTATATCTGTAAATATTGCTACGGCTATAACTCCTATATCTGGAACAGTTCTACTCAAGATTGCGGCTGCGCTGATTAAAATAACCCCTAATGCAATAAAAATCGGGTGAAGGACTTCACATTACACATGATATAGAGTTGGAATTTGAAACTTGCTTCGTGTTCCGAATTTCAAATTTTAAAAGTTATGACTTTTAAAAAAATAATTACAATTTTCACACTTATTCTTATTGGTGGGCTTGCTCTTTTTGGAATCTACTCAGCAATCAAAAATCAACTCGCACCTCAAAAAACTTTCACTGCTTCTTTAGAAGAAACTCTCGAGCCAAGTACACTCTCCCAAGAATCTGAAAATCAAAAAAGTACCACTTCACAAAACCAAAAAGGAAAAGTTCTTTCCAAAACAGACACTGATAGCGACGGCTTAACTGACGAAGCTGAAACAATTTATGGCACTGACCCTTTTGACCCTGACACTGATGACGACGGCTATCTTGACGGTGAAGAAGTCCAAAACGGCTATGACCCGACAATTCCTTCGCCGAATGACAAAATATTTGATGGCAGTCCTGATATTCTTGAAGAACAAGAAGTAAAAAGTCCAAAAGAGGAGAATTTAGTTTTGGAAGAAAACTTCCCCCCGCAAAGTCAGCTGAATATTGTCAGCTCTTCAAATAAAGACACAGTTAAACAATATTTTGAAAAATCAGCAGAAGTTACTCTCCCTAATACTAAAGAACTTACCAAAGCAACTTTTAATGCTAAGAAGGGAGATGTCTCCGGCCTTCTGACTGTTATTGCTAAAATTGACCAAAGTTATAAAGAGCTTTTAAAGCTCCCTATCCCCAAAGAAGCTCTTCAAACCCACCAAGAAACTTTGGCAGAAATAAAAATTTTGAGAAAAATCTTGGCTGACCTTGCTTCTTCAGATAAAAGCGACGCTGCCTTTCTAAAATTTCAAAGTAAAGCGAGGGTTCTTAAAAATTTTACAGATCAAACTCGGCATAAAGTTGATGAGCTCACAACAAAGTATGGGATTTAAATCCAAAAATAAATGAGTTTAAAAAACAAAAACAAAGAAAATAAAATAAAAAAATTACTTAAGCTAGCTATCTTTGGGCTCGTTGTTTTTGGGACCCTGTTTTTAATATTCCAAGGAGTTCAGGCAATTGAGGGCGAACCAACAAACAGTGACAATAGCGGGAACACAGGAAGTACTGACTCTACGTCAAGTAGTACCGGTAGTACCAGCTCTACATCGAGTAGTTCTCAAAATGGTGTTCCAGTGATTGTTTACGGCGATTACCTTAATCTCATTTGTGAAATTGATGATTTTGACGAGGCGGATATCCGCGGCGATGAATTTTATGTAATTAGCGACATAAGCGATGAAGGCGAAATTGAATGGGAAGAGGCTGAAGACGAAGAGGAAAATGCCCACGGCGAAACCGACCTTGAGGTTTACATTCGCGGAATAGATGAAAATTCCCGGGCCCAGCAAATTCAAAATCAAATCTTATTAAACACTGAAATTGCTCGCCAAAGAGAAGTAGGTAAAATGATGTGTGATTTTGTCAGACAATACAAAGGTGAAGAAAGTATGGATGATGAAGAAAAAGAATTGTGTGAAAACTATAATAAAGAAGAAGGGGGTGTAGAAGGTGCTGACACAAGTACAGAAGGAACAAAATGGGTTGAAAATTTTGAAAAGGCCCTATTTGAAGTGCCACTTCAAAACACTCTTGATTTTATAAAAAGCGAGGGAAAATATGAAGATGACGGACTAGAAGAAGTTTTCGAAGACGCTATTGATAATGCTCCTAATGCCTTACAAGAAGGTGATAAAATACTTGACCCAAATAGCGACGATGCTTGGGGCAATTGGAAAAAATTTGTAAGCGAAGATATAAATAACCCTTATGGTGCTTCCCGAATGATTGATGAATGGGTTGAAAATATCCATGAAATTGAATATGAAACAACTTATGCAAGAGATATTGTTGCTGGTCTGGGTATTTATCCTCGGATGGACGAAAAGGAGAATATTATTGTACCCACAGCTGAAATTTTAGCAGGGATTTTAGCCTCAGTAAAAGCTCAATGGGATTTGGCAACTGGCATAACCTACCGCCCCCCAGAAGCAGTCGATGTTGATGAAGAAGGAGAGCCAGTACCGCCTCCAGCAACTATTCATGACGATCCCAGTACTTATTTGCCTCATGAAAACCCTGAAGATGAACGTGAAGAGGATGATCCTTCTCTAATGAATATTATGTGGGAAACTGACTTTGCTGAAAGATTTGAATTAGATCTAGAAACGCTTATTGACGAATGGTTTCAAAATTTAACCGCGGTTGAGCTTTCGATTCTTTTTGATCTAACAGAAGACGCGGCAAACCGTATCCCAAGCAGCCCCCAACCCTCGCCCCCCGAAGAACCGCCTCCATACGATATATCTTTTCTCAATAATTTAACCGGTGCTTATCTAAAATCTCTTTTCCCAGATCCGCTTTTACCGTCTGAAATTCTTGTAGTCATAGATGGTGAAGAAAAAACGCTTTCCTTGCCTGCATCTTTAGTAATCGCAACTTCAGGCATCAATGCCAGTTTTTTTGAAGGTACTGCTTTTGAGCTGAAAGGAAACACGACTGTCATTCAAGATGCGACTCAAAATGGCCGGCTTACTGAAACAAGTAGATCAATAATCAGGTCTGCTATCAGAAACGATTTTTATGACATTATTGAAGAAGTAGACCTAACTCTTGAGGAAGAGATTCAAAATGCTACTTTAAATGGCCAATCCCTTAATGATTATGAGATTGCTCAAGCTCTAAGAGTTGTTCGCGAGCTTATCAGTTCTGATGTTGAAGCAATTACTACACGAATTATAAACGATATTCATCCTTAACCCTCTAATGGTTTTTGACTGTTTCATTATGTTTAATTTATTTAATCAATTATTTAATCAATGAGGAATAAAAATAAAAAATTAAAAATTGTGCTCCTGTCATTTCTGCTTGGCCTATTTTTGTTTTGCGGACCAATAGGCCGCATTAGCGGTGTTAAAACAATAAAAGTGCCTGAGGTAAAAGCGCAACTTAATCCATATATGTTTGATGAGTCCCGTTACCAAACTGAAGAAGAAAAGAAAGAAGCAGCGCAAAGAGCAGCTCAAAGGAAAGCAGAAAAAGCAGAAAGACCTGGCGCGTTTCAAAGAGCTCTTATTTGGGCTATTGGTGGTCTTTTTTACATAATTCTGAAACTTGTAAGCCTTCTCCTTGCGTTAGCTGGTGAAGCGCTTGATATTGCTCTTAAATTTGATAAATTTCTAGAAGTTGAGGGCGTCAAACAAGGTTGGCGACTTGTAAGAGACCTCTGCAATATGTTTTTTGTTCTGATCTTACTTATAATTGGTTTTGCAACAATTTTTAGAATTGAAAGCTATGGTGCCAAACGACTTTTAGTCAAATTAATTATTGCTGCAATTCTGGTTAACTTCAGTTTTTTAATATCTGGCCTTATTATTGACTTCTCTCAGGTTATGATGAAAAGTTTTGTTAATGCAATTAGAGAAAAAAGTTGGTCAGCCGCAGTAGTCCAAATAGCCGGTATACCCCACCAGTATGGTGAAAAAGAAGCTGTAATTTCTTATGCGGCCTTCTATAATTACAACAAAAAAGAAATAAATTGGGGTATGATAATGAATATTATAAAAACAATTGTTATCGTAACTGTAATGTTTTTTGTTTTAATTGCAATTGCAATAATTCTTATTATTAGAGTAATTGCGCTTTGGATTTTAGTTATTCTCTCTCCTTTTGCTTATGTTCTTGCTGTTCTGCCAAACACTGCTGACCTTGCTAATAAATGGTGGCAGAGCTTTTTAAAATACTGCTTTATTGGTCCGGTAATGGCTTTCTTTATGATTCTGGCACTCAGGATTGGGTCAAAATCACAAGATTTTATAAATCAATATGCTAACACCGCTGCAGGTGGCGGCTATGGTGCTGATTTAACGCCTGCACCTCTTATTGGTCTTGAAAATGGTATTAAATTACTTCAGTTTATAATGGTCATCCTCCTCCTCATTAGTGGGGCGATGAGTGCAATGTGGCTTTCAATTGTCACCCCTGGAAAGATTATTTCTGGTGCAAAGGGCTTTGCTAAGACCTATGCTCCAGCAGGTAAGTTGGTTGGCTGGGCTGGTAAGCGCGGTGCCGGGGCACTTGCTGGTGTTGGTGCACTTGCAGGAGCTGCTGCAAGCAGAATTCCTGGCATGAGAAGAGTTGGTGCTACTCTTGGCCGGCCATTTGAAAAGAGAAAAGTAAGAAGACGCGCCACAAAACAAGAAAAAGCTGAGAAAAAATGGGGCGCTATGTATGACGCGTTTGGTAAAGAACAAGTTATGCATGGTGCTGAGCATGCTGTAAGACCATATGAACGAGCTGTTGCTATTCAAAGAGCCCTTAAAAAGGG
>CAZYLA010000004.1:0-25976 GCA_964648435.1 uncultured Candidatus Saccharibacteria bacterium | reverse complement strand
GTGCGCCGGCTCTGCCCTTACTGTAAGGAAAAATATGTTGTTGCTGGCAAAACCCTTGAAGGTATCCGCCAAATTTTAGCAATGATTTCCCCAAAAGCCCAAATTAGTATCCCTAAAGAAATCAAATATCTTTATCGAGCTAAAGGCTGCCCCAAATGTCACGGCATTGGCTACAAAGGTAGAATTGGTATCTTCGAAATTATTACGATTAACCGCGACATCGAAGCTTTAATTTTAGAACGCGCTTCTGAAACAAAAATAAAGGACGCTGCTCTTGAAGCCGGAATGATCACTATGCTTCAAGACGGCATTGTTAAAGCAGTCAAAGGCATTACTGATCTTCAAGAGGTCTATCGGGTCACTGGCACGGGCGAGTATATTAAAGAGCTCTATGAAAAAGTAATGACCGAGCAGTTGATGCGCGGGGTCCGCGTTGAAAAAAAAGAAGAAACAAAAATTCAAAAAGAAATTCATAACATTCCAGAGCTTGCTAAACTTATTAAAAAAACGAAAACTGACAAAATGATGAGCATTATTGTTGGCGGCGCTCTGAAAATGCACGCTGGTGATATTCACTTAGAGCCACGAGAAAATGTAGTTAAGGTGCGCTATCGCATTGACGGTATTCTCCATGACATCACAGATCTTGATAAAGAAATCTATCCACCAATTTTAGGTCAAATAAAACTCTTTTCAGGCATTAAAACCGATGTCCGCAAGGCAGTAATTGACAGCCGTTTTACAATTCATACTGAAAAGAAAAAAATGGATGCCCGGGTTTCAATTATTGCTGGTGGCTATGGCGAAACTGTAGTTATCAGAATCTTAAGCGAAGAAGCAAAAAAACTGACCCTTGAAAAACTTGGGTTTAATGACCGCGACTTAAAAACTATTAAAACTGCTATCAAGCGACCAAACGGAATGATTTTAACTACCGGGCCAACAGGAAGCGGAAAAACAACCACTCTTTATTCAATGTTAAACAAGCTCAACACGCCAGAGGCAAAAATTATCACAATTGAAGATCCGATTGAATACCGACTTGAGGGCATTCTCCAAACCCAGATTGACACAGAAAAAGGATACACCTTTTCAAATGCGCTTCGCTCGCTTCTACGCCAAAATCCGGATATTATAATGGTTGGAGAAATTAGAGATGAAGAAACTGCTAAAATTGCAGTTGAGGCAGCTTTAACTGGTCACTTACTCCTGGCGACGCTTCACACTAATAACGCCATTGGAATTCTGCCCCGTCTAGTGAATATGGGCATTAAACCATCAGATATTATTTCCTCACTTGCCCTGGGAATGGCTCAACGGCTTGTGCGCCGCATTTGTGAAAAATGTAAGGAAGAGTATAAGCCCACAAAAGAAGAGAAAATGATGATTAAAAAAGTGCTTTCTGAAATTCCAAAGAAAACAGGTCTCAAAATTCCCACGCAGATTAAACTATACCGCGGCAAAGGTTGCAAAGAATGTAATGGTCTTGGTTATAAAGGAAGAGTTGCAATTGCGGAGATGTTTACAATAACCAAAGAGCTTCAGGAAATAATTGCCAAAACTGCGCTTCCAGCAAAACTCCAGGAAGCGGCCATTAAAGCAGGTATGATTACTATGACCCAAGACGGTATTTTAAAAGCCCTTCAAGGATTAACTACTCTTGAAGAAGTCAAGAGAGTAACGGAACTATAAAATCAGACCACAGAATACAGACTGCACTAAAAATCCGCCTCGTCGGCGGATTTTTGAACGTCCTTTACTCCCACGCCAAAAAATTTCGGTGTAGGGATATGGGACATCCCAAAGGACATCCTATTATTATCAACATCACAATACTTTTCGGCGGTAAACAACAAGAATAGTTAAGAGAAAACTGGTTAAAATTGGTTCAAAAACATTGGCGCCAGTACCCGCAAGTTTTTTCTTGCCGGCTGATTTAGTTGATTTTTTTGCAACCGCTTTTACAAGTTTAAAATCGGATTGAAAACGAGGAAGAATGCGATAGCCACTTGAAGTTTCACTAACAACTCCAATCACACTTACATAGTCCCCTTTTTTAAGTTTTGGCTTTACAATTTCAGTATCTTTGTCAATGTAAACGCGGACATCACCGCTACCATCATTGATATAAAAACTGCGGCCCGCAGAACGCGTTACTGTGCCACCTGTTTTAATTAAACTGCCTTCTAAGCCCTCGTTCACCTCGCCTGTTTTTACTTTGTGTGGTTTGGGTTCATTACCCTGGCCTATAACTTCAATGTTATCCCCGCTTGTCACTCGAATTCGGACTTCGTTATAATAACTCGAGATATAACCAATTAGAGAAACTTTGTCCCCTATTTCCAATGTGGGAAAACCTTGATAACAATAAACCTGAATGCCGCTACCAGCAATATAAAAAACTTTATCACTAAAAACGCCTGGCGGCACGGCGACAACGCCCTGAACTTTAACCTTAGTTCCTTTTTCTTGTTTTTTAGCATCAGAAATTGAAATTTCTTTTATTTCCTCATCTTCCACACTTTCTTCATCAGCAGCAGCTTCCTCATCTTCTAGCTCTTCAATTATATTTTTTGCGCCTGGGGTCAGTTTTGTACTCCATTTCCAATCCCCATTTACGCGGTTATAGGAAACGCCAGTATCACTATCATCATATTTAACTGAATCCAATAAATTGCCATCTGGCTGAAAAAGCCAGACGCTGTCGCCATTATTATTCAAGGCAATTCCGGATTCAGTCCGATAAACAACTAAATATCTTTTTGCTTTTATTGTTGCGTCTTTGGGAAAAGTATAGGCCTTGCTTCCACCTGCCCCATCATCAAGCTGCCAATCAGTTAAATCAACGTCTTCGCTGCCCTTATTATATAATTCAATCCACTCGCCAGTGGTGTCGCTCCCTTCAGGATCAGGCAAAAATTCGTTAATCACAATTTGGTCAGAATAAGTGATGGGTTAACTGTTACTGTTAAAGTGTCTGTGGATTCCTCTTTGCCATCACTCACTGTCAAAGTTACAGTATAGGTACCTATATCGGCATAAACATGAAAGGTTTCACATTTATCACTAGGTTCTGTAGGATCTGAACCATCACCAAAATCCCAGGAACACACCAATATATCTTTTATATCCCTATCCCAATCTCTATCATATGAATTACTAACAAAATCAACTTTTTCATTAACAAAAACTTCTTGATCATCCCCTGCTACTGCAACCGGGGAATAATTATTAATTTCTCCTTTAGTTGAGTTATCTAAAATTATAAAGTCACCTTCACCGTTTGGAATCCTGGAAAAAGATTTTCCTCGATAAGTTTTTCCATAAATAACTTTATCTATCTCTTTTTTCCCTTCTTCTCCACAACTTAAAATAATCACATCACCACCACTGTCATTTAAAACTCTGGAGTCCTTGGTAACTAAATAATTGCCACTCTCAATAATTCCTGAAAGTGAGCCAAATTCATTATTTCTCGCGTCTCTAATTTCGCAATCATTTAAATCAAAATCTTTATCGGTAGTGTTAAAAATCTCAATCCACTCCAGTTCCCCATCAGGATTCGGCAAAAACTCATTGATCACCAAATCACCTCTTTCGATTTCAGGAGCGCTTGGGGACGGGATCGTTGGACTCTTGTCCTCTATCCCCTCATTTTTCTCGCCGTTCCCTTGATTTTCTTGTCCCTGATTTTTCTCATTAGAATTATTTTCCTGATTTTGAGAATTATTATTCTCATCTCTCTGATTACCCCTATTTTTTTCAGCTAAAACTAAATTTGAGCAATAAAAAAACCCTCCGCAAAAAATTATTACTAAAAGTATGATTATCTCTCTCCTCATTTTATAAGCCTACAAATATAAACCACCCATTACATAGAGAAATAAAATACCTGCTGAAATACTTGCTAAATTTAAAACAAAACTAATAATTAAAGTATCTGCAACAAGTTTTAGCTTTTTAGATATATAAATATATAAAGCATTATTTTTAAAAAGAAATCTAGATTTTAACCTAGATTTTAACCTAGATTTTTCTTTCAAGGATAATAAACTCAACTAAGCCTAGATAATTCGGCCCACAGTAAAGCCGATTACCAGCGCCAAAAGAGTAATCACTGCCCAAAGAATGGCATTAATGCCATCTTTTTGTTTCTGGTCCATATATTTTTTGTTTAATTATCTTATGCCTATATTTTACCAAAATTTTCTTTTTGGGTAAACTCCGCACCTTGTTCTTTTACTGCCTCCCCATGAGCACTCAAAATCACTCGCTTGATTTCTTCAGGATGCGGTACTTGTTCAAAAACAAAACGCTCTTTAGTCCCTGCTGTTTGAACATAAATATTACCAAAGTTAAAAAATGTTGGGATAATACCAACAACCTCACTAGTAACATCCTGAACCCGGGTAATTTTCTGTTCAGAAACAATGCGTTTAAAAAGAGCTAATTGCTGAATATTAATAATCCGCTCATTTGTCACAATCCAAACATCCAAGTAATAATTAATCCAAATAATAAAAAAATAAAGCCAGAGAATAAGGTAATAAACGCTTAAAGCCAGAACTAAAAAAATATAGGGAGCGCCAAAACTTAAAAATTCTTTAATTGCAAGTGGCAAAAAAGCATAAATAATCGGTGGCAAAATAATTAAAAAAACAAACAAGCTCACAAATTTAAAAGGAATAAACCAGTGCCGTCGCACTAGGAGAATAATCCTCTCTCTAGGGTGCTGGCCATAAAAATGGAGTTTTTCGTATTGAACTTTCATAGTTTTAAAACGCAAGGTCGGCGCGATTTAGAAAAATCAAGGTAGCGATGAAAATAACAATTATGCCGGTAAGAAAAATGGTAGTCATTATTTTAATAAAATGCCCACCAAAGCTGTATTTAACAAGGTGATACAAAACAAAGATAGAAAAGACGACAAAAACAATAAGAAAGATAAGATAAAGAACGAGGGCGATAAGCATAAAATAGATTGCTAATTGCTAATTGTTAATTGTTAATTGTTTTTAAAGTAAGTTTTCTTGGTCAGGTTTATTATACTCCCGTCCAAGATGCTCATAAGCGGCTTTGGTGGCTTCGCGGCCGCGCGGGGTACGCTTCAAAAAACCAAGCTGAAGCAAAAATGGCTCCGAGACCTCAGAGATTGTCTCTTCCTCTTCTTGAATTGCTGCAGAAAGTGTTTTTACCCCAACAGGCCCACCCTCAAATTTATCAATTAAAACTTCAAGAAGTCGGCGGTCAGTAGCATCAAGTCCCAAGGGGTCGACTTCAAGCATTTCAAGCGCTTCTTTAGCTATTTTTCTGTCAATTTTTCCTTTTTCTTTGACTTCAGTAAAATCACGGACTCGCTTTAATAAGCGATTTGCCACACGCGGTGTTTTTCGGGAACAGCGAGCAATCATTTTAATGCCGCTTTCATCAATTGGCACACCCAAAATCTTACTCGAACGCCTTAAAATCTGGGCAATCTCGTTTTCATTATAAAAATCAAGGCGGTGGACCATACCAAAGCGGTCGCGGAGCGGGGACGAAAGCCCAGAAAGCCGAGTAGTCGCGCCAATCAAGGTAATTTTAGGCAAATCAAGTCGGAGGGTTTTTGCTGACGGCCCCTTACCAATGACAATATCTAAAACATACTCTTCCATTGCTGGATAAAGAATCTCTTCAACCGTGCGATTCAAGCGGTGAATTTCATCAATAAATAAAATATCGCGGTCATTGAGATTTGTAAGAATTGAGCCCAAGTCGCCGATCCTTTCAATCGCCGGGCCAGAGGTAACCCGAATCCCCACTCCAGTTTCCCGAGCAATAATATGCGCCAGAGTGGTTTTACCAAGCCCTGGTGGCCCATAAAAAAGAAGGTGCTCCATTGGCTCTTCTCGCTTTTTTGCGGCTTCCATAAAAATCCGCAAATTCTCCTTGATTTTCTCCTGGCCAGCATACTCGTCCAGCGTTTTCGGTCGCAGGGTTAAATCAAGAACACTGTCTTCTTCTTTTTTTGAGGCATCCAAAAAATTGGTGTTTTTCTCGCTCATTTCTCTCTTATTATACTACTTTCAAATGACACTTGACAAGAAATTTTCTACATGCTATAATGCCCATTCACCCTAAAAAGGGGTGGAAAAAAGGGGTCTGTAGACAAAGGGAGTTTGTTTCTTTAAGAAGGTAAGCTCCTAGGGGGATTTGTCTCGATGGGTTTTGGCGGTTTCGACTGCCATTCACCTCAGCATATTCCTCATGTCTACAGACCTCTTTTTAAAAAAGCGGCGACTAAGCCGCTTTTTTGGCTTTTATCCTAAGAAATGCTGCTGTCCCAAATACTAAAACCCAGAAAATAACAGCAAGGTCATTTTTCCAATAGGGTGTGTCTACCATTCCATGGAAAATAATAAACAAAATTGCCACCAAAATACTAAAAGTAAGGGCGTTGTCGTTCAAAGCAGAAGGTAAAATATTCTTTAAAACTTTTCTTAATATTAGCCAAAAAACGATTAGGCCTAAAATTCCTGCTTGAAGCAAAAAAGCAAGATACAAACTGTGGGGCTGGGGCGAAAGCCACTCAAGTGGGGGAAAGAAAAAATGCGGTAAATATTTTTGATAAACTGCTTCGAACTGACCTAAGCCAATTCCTAAAAAAGGATGGTCTTTAAAAATTTGAAAAGAAACATACCAAATTTGAAGCCGTGTAGAAATAGAATTTCGAGCAGCACTTTTAATTTCATCGAAAAACAAAATTGGCCCAAAAAACTGGAAAAAAAGCGCCAAAATAACTAAGAGAATAATAAAATTAACAGAAACTTTTTTAGATTTTAATAAAAAACCAAATAAAATCGCTAGTAAAAACCCTAAAAAAGCACCTTGCGAGCGGGTTAAAAGAAAGCCAAAAAAAATAATTACAAAAACTATCCTTAAGAGGTTTCTCTGATAAAGTTCTTTGTGTTCATTTATCAAAAAAATAAAACAAAGTCCAATCCCTAAAAACATTGCCAAATAATTTGCTGACTCAAACACTGCGCCCACCCGACCATCTTCAAGCGTGTTTCCCGTTAAGAACTGCCAAAGGCCCAAAATTGACAAAATCAAAGAGGCGCTAAGAAAAAAGTAAATAAGTCGCAAAAAATCTTTTTTCTTTTTTACAACCACACCCACCATTATCCCAAATAAAACTGGCAATAAAAACCAGGCCTTAAAAACACCCAAGCTTCTTATCTTGTCTTCAGAAATTAAAATGCTGACAACAAGCGCAACAAACAAAAGCACCAAAAGCCACCAGTAATCCTTTAAAAAAGAAAGTTTTAAAAGCAAAATTTCTTTCTTAAGAAGTTTAACAATAAAAACAATTGCGCAGACTAAAATTAAAATCTCTAAAAGATTTTTTATAACAAAAAGGTCAACTTTAATAAGATAAAGCGGCAAGCCTAAAAAAATCAAACCCAAAGCTAACTTAAAATTCTTAAGTGCAATAAAAAGAAAAAATAGAGAAAGAATAATGATTAAGAATAAAGTCATTACTTACAAATTGTTAATTGTTTTTATAAACCCCACTTACAATCCCTAAAAAAGACCAAAAAACTACAGCAAGGTGAGGATACAGCAAACTATTCACAAACTGGCTGTGGACTAAAAAAGCTGTTAATGCGCCCAAAGTAATAATTCCAAGGGCAATTTGCGGCAAGGCGCTTTTAGGCGCCTTGCCTCCTTTCTTTAAAAGTTTAAACCCAAGCAAAAATCCGCTTACAAAAATTGCAATAAGAGTTAAAAATCCAAAAATCCCTGTTGTTGCCCAAATTGTTAAAAAACTTGAGTCAAAGCCGCTTTTTGAATGGAGCTGCCGGCCCTCAATCCCCTGAATAAGCGGCAGATTATTATAGCCAACCCCTAAAACAGGTTTTTCTTTTATAACCCGGGATGCATTCCTCCATGATTCAAGCCGCATTTTTGCGGTCTCATCTAATTTCTTCATTGCCTTAACTCGCTCAACTGCAAAGGGAAAAGTCAAAGCAATAGCAATTATTAAAACTATTGTTGTTACTAATAATTTCCTTGATTTTAAAATCCCTAAGAAAAAAATGGTCGCCAAAAAAGTTAAATATCCGCTTCTAGAATAAGTTAAAACCAAAGCAATTAAAAAAACAATGAAAAAAAAGAATAAAAGCCATTTTTTTATCTCTAGAGATAACTCTGGGATTTTCTCTAAAAAAAATAAACCGATAATCACCACTATTCCTAAAACAAGAATCAGAGAAAGTAAATTTGGGTCAAACCAAGTTGAAAAAAGCCGTCCTTGATGAGGATCCCACCCTTCTTTTGCCATAAACGAAAAATCCGGAAAAAAGACGAGCTGTAAGAGTCCCAAAACCGCGATTAAAAAAACAGTCACTAAAAACCAGTTAAAAACCCAAGAAAGTTCTTTCTTTTTAACTTCATTAAAAAACACAAAATAGAGAGTGAGATAAAGAAACAGTCTAAGCAAATAAAAAAATCCTATTTTAAGCTCAGAAACATCAAAAAAACGAGCACTATTTAAAAGTGAAAGAAAAGCAATAAGTCCAAAAAAGATAATTAGCCCCCCTAAAAAACTCGTTCTGAAATTTTCGGTGTGAGGGCAAAAATCAATTCTTATTTTTTCTCTTTTTGTAAATTTCTTGAGAAGCCAAAAAAGAAAAATCACTCCCACAACCATATCAGTAATTAAAACCCGGGCGCCATTGAATTCAAACGCTATAAGCTGACCAAAAACAAGGGATAAAACCAAAAAAACCCAGGCCCATTTAAAATCTTTTAAAAGAAATAAAAAGATAATTCCTAAAAATAAAATTCCTAAAAGAGGAATATAAAAACCTTTAACTGTCAAAAAAACAATTAAAAGAGTAGCTACAATAAAAGAAAATATCTCTAAGGGGTTTTCTATTTCTCTGGTGTGGTGCCATTTTAAGGGGGCTCTGAAAACTTTCATTAAAAAATATTGAAAAGCGCCAAAGTGTTTTTTGAAAAAATAATCTTGTGACTGATAATAATATTTTTTCTGAACTTTGGAAGATTTCCAGGCTTTTCCACCCAAATGAATAATCTTGGCATCAGGCAAAAAATAAATTGGATAGCCCAGTAATTTTATCCTAAAACACAAATCCTGGTCCTCAAAATACATAAAGAACTTTTCATCAAAACCACCTACTTTTTCAAAAACCGATTTTCGCACTGCCATGGCTGCTCCAGAAACCCAGTCAATTAAAAAAGGTTTTAAGGGTAATTTATCTTTTTTCCAGAGTTTATTTTTTAGTATCTGAAAAAGACCTCCCTTTTTACCAAAAGAAAATTTTTCATGGGTTCGCTTCTTATTCACTAAGTTAAAACCAATAACGCCAAAATTTTTTGTTTTTTTAATAAAACTATCTAGCTTTTCCAAGGAATCTTTAAAAAGAATGGTGTCGGGGTTTAGAAAAATAAGATATTCGCCTTTTGCTTTCTTAGCTCCTTTATTTGCTGCAGCGCCATATCCAAAATTTTTGTTCAATTCGACAATCCGAACCTTTGGAAAATTGTCTTTTATAAATAAAACTGTACCGTCTTGAGAAGCATTATCAACCACAATAACCTCTTCTTGAAAACCTGTTTTAAAGACCGAGGAAAGACAATCTTTAATAAAACCTTTAGAGTTATAAGTGGGAATAATAATTGAAAACTTCATTTTAGCTCACCGCTCTTATGTTTTATAAAATCATTTAGCCCCCTTGAAACTGCTTTCAATTTCTTGTCTTGGGGTTTTATTATTCTTTTTAAAGCATTGTTTATAAATCGCAACACAAAATAAATATAAAGCCAGGGTTTTAAAAAGACAGGATAATTTTCTCGAGCAAAAATGAGGCCGTTTCTAGTTAGGTAATAAATTTTTTGAAAAGAATTACTAATGCTTTTTGATTCGGTGTGAAAAATTTTACTTCTGGGAGCAACTTTAATTTTAAAACCTTTTCTTCTTGTCCTAAAAGAAAAATCCGCGTCTTCCCAAAACATAAAGTATTTTTCTTTAAAAAGTCCGATTTTTTTAAAGACCCTTTTTTTAACCATCATAGCGCAACCCGAGGCAAAATCTGTTTCAAAAGATTTTTTGGAAAGTAATTTATCTTTTTTATTAATATGATTGTGAAGAATTTTTAATCCCAAGAGATTTAAACTGCCACCCAAATACCAAATTTTATTCTTGTCTGTAAGATAGCAAATTTTAGGGCTAACAATACCTGTTTTATCATCTTTTTTAAACTCATTCAAAAGAGGTTCTATAAAATCTGGTGCGGCAAGAGTGTCATTATTTAAAATCAAAACAAAGTCCGCGCCTTTTTTTAGAGCAATTTTAATGCCTCGGTTGGCGCCGCCGCCGAAACCAAGATTCTTCCTAGTTTTAACTAATAAAACTTTTTCTGAATTTTTATAAACCTCTTTTAAATAAGAAAAGGAGTTATCAAACGAGTCATTGTCAACTACGACAACATTAACAAACGGCGCAACTCTTAAAAGAGAGTCAACGCACTTCTTTGTTACTTCTTTTTGGTTCCAGTTAACAACAACTGCGAATACATTACTCATAAATTTTTAAGCCTTTCTCAACACCTTTAAAGAAATACAAACTCACAAGACGCGTATAAAGGCAGGGACAGATTTTTTTATTTTCAAAAAACTCAGCAACTTCTTTAAGAATAAACACTGCAAGTGGATTAAAAACAATTTTCCGGGCAATTCTTTTATGGGGAATAAAATAAGGAGCGATAATTTTAAGTTCAGGGTGAAGTTTGTTAAACAAAACTGCATTTTGACCGACTTTTTTCATTTTTGTTAAAACATCGGCCAAATACAAAATATGATAATGAAAACCTCTTGCTTTTTTCTCATATAAAATTTTAAGTCCTTTTTTAGAAAGTCGATAGCCAAGCTCTAAATCTTCCCAACCATATTCTTTAAATTTTTCATTAAAAAGACCGTTTTCAAGTAAAAAATCTTTTTTAAGGGAAATGTTGGCGCCGTAAAAATAATTATGGGAAACCCATTTTTTACCCTCAATTTCAGGATAAGCATTTTGCGGTCCGCCATCCTCAAGCCAGCGCATAAAAGGGGTGATTTTTATTTTATTTGACCAGGTAACATAGCCAAGAACAGCAATGTTTTTTGAGGGATATTCCTTATGTCTCTCAAAATGAATCTTAAAAAGATTTTTATCAGGAATAATGTCATCGCCTAAAAACAAAATGAGACTGCCGCGCGCCTCTTTCAATCCCCGGTTTCTTGAGTAGGCCGCTCCTCTATTCTTGTAATTTCGGAAAGCTTTTAGGTTAAAATTGTAATGACGCCTCAAAACAAAATCCTTAAGATTTTGTTTTGAGGCGTCATCAACCACAATAATTTCAAACAAATCTCCTGAGAGGGTTTGATTTGAAATTCCCTTCAAAACTAAAGAAAGAGATTCTTTTTTAAAAGCTGGAATAACAACACTTAAAAAATTACTCATTTTTTCGCTCTATTTATTAAAAAGTTACTAATATCTTTTTGCCTAAACGCCCCCAAGAAAATTAAAAAGCCAAAGTAAACTGCTGCACCAGCAATAATAACAAAACTTAATTTTAAAAACCCAAACGCTCCATAATTAAGATTTTGGAATAAGAGTAAAAATAAAAGCATCACGAGGGACGCCAGAATAATCTTGAAAAGGTTCTTAATCTTTGGGAGCCACTTAATTTTTTGATAAACAATTTGGCTTGCCAAAAGAAGGGCTAAAAACTCGGTTACAAGCGTTGTATAGGCTGCTCCAAGATAAGAATATTTTGGAATGAATATCAAATTTCCAATAATATTGAGAAAGACACAAAAAAGATATGCTCGGTTCATTTTTTTCTGTAAATTAAGAGCTACAATTAAATGGCCAAAATAGCCGCCAACAAAAATAATCGCAATCGCGAAAACTAAAATTTTTAGAACCTGGATTGATTCTTTAAACTCCGAACCGGCAATAACTTGAATTATTGGCCCTGCCAAAACAAAACCACCCACAACAGCCCCAAGAGCAAAGACAATAATGTATTGAATGGCTTTTTTAGCAATTTTTTTAAATCGCGGCATGTTTTGAAGCGAAGCAGTCAAGAGTGGTAAAAAAAGCCCCATTAAAATTGCTGGAAAGACAATAGTTGTTTCTAAAATTTTATAAGCCGCATTATAAATACCAACATCTTGAGGGGTTTTCAAAACTGAAAGTAAAATCGTGTCAATTTTAAAATAAATTAAAGACAAAATTATAGACAAGGCAAAAGGCCAAGATTTTTTAAGAACATTTTTCCAGCATTCAAAATCAATAGCTGGTTTTATCTTCACCAGCTTTTTAGCAAATATAAAATTAAAAAGAAAAGTTATAAAAGTGCCGCTTACAAAAGCAAAAACAAAAGAAAGAAGTCCTAAATTCCCTCTAACAAAAAGAATTACTAAAACAAGCTGGGCGGCTCGACCCAGGACTTCACTTGCCGCAGCCACCCACATTTTTAACTTTTTCTGGAAAATCGCCACTAAAATCTGGGAAAGGGACATAAAAATAAAGCCAAGCGCGCCGATTAAAATTCCCAGCTTAACAAATAACGAATAAGGAAACAAAAGAGCAATAAGTGGAGCAAGAGCAAGAATCACCACTGCCAGAAAAAATCTTAAAGTAAAAACATAAGAGGTAATGCTTTGCTCGTCACTACCTTTTTTGGAAATTTCCCGAATTAGAAAAGTGTAAAGCCCGAAATCAGCCGCAACTCCGAAAAAATACAAAAAAGCAAGAATAATTGAATACTCACCAAAACCGCCTGTGCCAAGAGCCCGGGTAATAAAGGCAATAACAAACAAGGACAAGATAATTCCGCCTATCTTGCCCAAAAAAGAAACAATAAAATTATAACCAACTTTCTGAAAGGTTTTTTGCATGCTCTGTCTAGTCTTACAGTAGCACCTTTAAATCCTTTTCGTCAATTAAAAAATCCCCCATAGTACTATAGAGAGGACAAAAGATTATTATTTAAAAAATTTATTTGACCCAATCCTTAATCACCAAAGACTTGCCTCTTTTTTCAACAACCACTTTTTGACGCTCCTTCCATTTTAGGGCGCGTATATAATTAATAGGGATGCTAATAAGATAGCTCCCGTGTGAATGCTGGATTTTGCGGATATTCTCGTTTATATTTTTCCTTCGACCCATAATTTAGTTTATCCATATGGTTTTCCATATGGAAAACCATATGGATAAAAATTTAGGTATTTTTTTTCTTGGGCCTTATCACCACACGGCGGTTCGGTTCTTCACCTAAACTTTCGGTTTTCACCTCTTCTTTTGGGGCAAGGGTTAAATGAATTACCCGTCTATCGTAAGCGGTCATTGGCTTAAGAACAACCAAGTGCTTTGTCTGGACAGCTTTTTTATAGTTCATTATTGCAACTCTTTTTAAAAACTCGAGTCGGTTTAAACGGTAATCGTTAACATCAAGAATGATTCTTATAATGCGAGACTTCTCTTGAATTTTTCTCCGGCTTATTACTGAAACAAGATGCTGTAATGCTCTTAAGTTGCTCCCTTTTTGACCAATTAAAATTGCTGGTTCTTTTGATTCAATCTTAACCCAAAAAACTTGATTTTGGTCATCTTTTGACTTATCTAAAAGAATCACTTTAGCGTTCTCGTCAATAAATTGAAGTAAAACCTTGATGTTTTTTTGAATAATCTCTTGAATTGAAGAATTTTTCATAAACCTTATTTAACTTTCTGAGGAGATAAAGCTCTTTTCTTCATTATAAAATATTGTTGAGCAATCGCAAAGAGAGTAGTCACAAGCCAGTAAAGAGCTAGGGCGGCTGGTAATCTCATGGCAATAAAAAAAGTTATAAATGGCATTACATAAGTCATTTGTTGGGTCATCATATTAGTGAAATCGCTTTTCTTTTTTTTCTGTTTATTTTGTTTAACCATCATCATTTTCGACTGAAAAAACTGACTTATTGCTGCAAAAACAGCTAAAAACAAACTGGGAACTGAGAGATCAATTAAACCCAAAAAAAGAGGGTTAATTGTTTCCGGTCTAGAAATAAAAGAATAAAGAACATCAAGATGAGAAGGGTCAAGACCGTATTGAAAAACTCTAAAAAGAGCAATTAAGATGGGAAGTTGGATTATAAGGGGAAGACAACCAGAAAAAGGGTTAATTTTGTTCTTTTTATAAAACACCATCATTTCTTTACTTTGTTTTTCTGGCTCATTTTTGTATTTTTCTCTGATTTTTTGAATTTCTGGCTGAAGTTTTTGTAAGGCTCTTTGAGACTTGACTGATTTTGTATAAAGGGGATATAAAGCAAACCTTACCAAAAGAGTAAGAATAATAATGGCGATTCCCATATCCTGTATTGAAATAACATTATAGAGCCAAATTAAAAGGTTTAAAAGCGGCCGATAAAGAAATTCATTGTAAATTAAAAAGAATATTTTCATATTTTTATCCCGCACCTTTTCGCCGATTTTTTAAAAAATCGGCGAAAAGGTGCGGGATTTATTTTACTGGATCAAACCCACCCTTATTTAACGGATGGCACTTTAAAACTCTCTTAATAACCAAAAAAATACCCTTAACAATGCCTTTTTTAAGAATGGCCTCGTAAGCATATTCTGAACAAGTGGGATAAAAGCGGCAACCAATATTAAACGCGTGAAAAATTTTCTTGAAAGGCCCATGGTCAGGAGAAAGTGTCTTTTGATAGATTCTTATTAAAAATAAAAAAAGTGTCTGCAGTTTCACAAAAGTAATCCCAATTTTTTAAATGCTCTATTAACTTCTTTTTTTAGATGTAATCTTAGTTTTTCTTTGAATTTAAACTTTAAAAGAGGGTTTTTTTTAAGAATTAAAACTATGTCCATTCCCTTTTTTACTTTTCCCCAATTTTCTTCAATTGCTGAACTTAAAATTCTCTTTACAAAATTTCTTTTAACAGCTTTTTTAATAATATTTTTCCCAATAATAATACTTAATCTTGAATAACTGAGATTATTGGAAGTAGTTTTTGTTAAAAAAAATTCTCCAGTATAACCTTTTCCTGAGGCAAAGATCTTTTTAAAATCCTTCTGAAAATGAAGTCGGTTTTTTTGAGGTAACATATTATTTATTTTAAAGTCCTAAAAATTGTAAAACTAATAAGTAAGATGTTTTCTCTTTTTAGCTCGCCTTCTTTTTAGAATTCTACGACCAGCTTTTGTCTTCATTCTTTTTCTGAAACCATGAGTCTTTTCTCTTTTTCTTTTTTTGGGTTGATAAGTCCTTTTCATGTAAAAAAATAATTATTTTATTTTCTTCAGCCCTGCCAGTCCGCTGTTGTGATAGACTGGCAGGATTAAAGAAAAAGTAGTAATTTAATACTACCCCAGATTGCTCTTAAGGTCAATAAGAAAAACTATTTTTAAGTATTACTCTAGTAGTAGAATTTTAACTTGTGTCTAAGTTTTTAGTTTTTCTATTTAACAGAAAGATTAAACTAAAACTTCACTACCCATTACTGAGTTGACTATTAAAAACTCATTGGGTTAAAGTAAAATTAGTTGTTTTTCCACATTTTACACAAAAGATCCACAACTTATCCACATTAGCTTTTTAAAACTCTATCTTATTTATGTTATAATTAAAAACACCAATTAATAAATAATTAAAAAAACAATAAAAAACTCTGTACCACTTGCTCCATAATTCTGCGGGACTTGGGTATAGAGTGAACAAAAATGGCTAATAATCGACAATTTTGGCAAACCGTTCTCGGCGAACTTGAGCTTAAATTGAGCCGGGCAAATTTTACTACTTGGTTTAAAAACACCTCTATTAGCTCTAAAACTCAAACAAAGATTACTATAAATGTTCCTAATGCTTTTACAAAAGAATGGCTTGAAAACAAATATCACCGTTATATCTTGGAAGCAGTTCAAAGCGCAGCTCCAAAAATAAAAACAATTAGATATGTTGTCAGCACCCAAGAATCTGCAGGAAAACCTTCTTTTATTGACAGATTTAGTATCTTAAAAAGTAGAATTCAAAAAACTAAGCCAGGCAGTAAAGAACTTTCAAGTTTACCTAGAAATCCCAAAACTGACCGCAAGTCTAATTTAAACCCTAGATACACACTTGAAAATTTTATTTCCGGCTCCTGTAATGAACTTGCTAAAGCAGCTTGTGCTGCTGTTATAAAAAATCCAGGAATAAATTATAATCCCCTGTTTATTTATGGAGGTGTAGGGCTTGGGAAAACTCACCTTCTTCAAGCAACAGGCAATGAAATTCTTAAAAAACACCCTGATTTTCGAGTTCGGTATACGAGTTCAGAAAAATTTACAAATGAGTTAATCAAGGCAATTGGTAACCAAGACACCAATAATTTCAAGGCATCTTTCAGAGATATTGATGTTTTAATTATTGATGACATTCAGTTTTTGGCAGGTAAAGAAAAAACTCAGGAAGAATTTTTTCACACCTTTAACGAACTTTATCAGGAAAGTAAGCAAATAGTTATTTCAAGTGACCGTCCTCCAAAAGCGTTAAATACTCTTGAGGAAAGATTACGCTCTCGCTTTGAAGGGGGAATGATTGCAGACATAAACCCACCCGACCTTGAAACAAGAATCGCTATTTTAGAAGCGAAAACCCAAGAAAAAATGGCTAAGGTGCCCCGTGAGGTTTTAAATTATATTGCAACCAACATTCAAACTAATATCCGAGAGTTAGAAGGGGCGCTTTCAAGGGTTCTTGCTTATTCAGAACTCAATAATGTAGAGCCAAATATTGAAAATGCGAAAAATATTTTAGCTAATATTGTAATTGATCCAAAAAGAAAACTTACCACCCCCAAACAAATAATTGAGGCTGTATGCACCTTCTACAATATTGACAAAAATGCTATAGTAGGAAGTTGTCGCAAAAAAGAAATTGTTAAACCAAGACAAATTGCAATGTATTTAATACGAGATGAGTTGAATTGTTCTTACCCAACAATTGCAAGTGAAATTGGGGGGCGTGATCACACTACTGTAATCCATGGAATTAGAAAAATTGAAAAATTACTTTCAATAGACGAGACTATTCAACAAGAAATTAATCTTATTAAACAAAGATTACATTTAAAATAGATTGTGAGTTTTTTATTAAAAAAATTAAGATAAGGATAAATTGTGGAATAATAGTGGAATATCCCACAAGAAATAATTAAAAAAATAAAAAATCCACATCTAAAACCCAAGTAACTAAAATTTATAAATAACTTATCCTATAATAATTAACATTTTATCACCATTTTAAACACGAATATTTTTTTACTTATCCACCTCTTTAATACTAAAACTACTTATTAAAATAATTATTTAAGAATTAATAAAGGAATAAAAAATGAAATTTATTTGCACTCAAAAAAATCTTCAAAAAGGACTTTTTAATATCGCTCATATTGCCGGTAAAAATTCAACTTTGCCAATTTTAAATAATGTGTTGATAGAAACAGACAAGGGTCGTTTAAAACTTTCATCAACTGATCTTGAAATTGGCGTTAATTCTTGGGTTAGGGGAAAATCTGAAAAACAAGGAAGTGTTGCTATTCCTGTAAAAATATTAAGTAATTATGTGAATAATTTACCAGAAGAAAAAATAACCCTAGAAGTAAAAAAGAAAAATATATTAAGTTTAACCACTCAAAACTTTAATGCGGAAATAAAAGGATTTAATGTAAAAGACTTTCCAATTATCCCTAAAATAGAAGGAAAGGAAATTTTAAAATTAAAAGCCAGTTCTTTTAAAGATGATCTATCAAGTGTTGTCTTTGCAGCATCTCAAGATGAATCAAGACCTGAAATAACAGGTGTTTATTTTAAATTCTCAAAAAGCAACATTATTACTACTGCAACTGATAGTTACCGTCTTGTAGAGAAAACTATTATCCAAGAAAAATCAATTGAAGGCACAAAAACAGTAATTGTTCCTAGTAAAACAATTTATGAATTAATTAGGTTAATAAATGAAGACACAGAAAATATTGAGATAAAAATTAACGAGAACCAAATACTTTTTATCCTTGATGATATATTCTTAACATCCCGACTTATTGAAGGTAAATACCCTGATTATAAGCAAATAATTCCCGAGGATTATTTAACTCGAGCCAAAGTGAATCTAAACGAATTTTTGAGAGTTGTGAAAACATCAAGTTTATTTGCCAAACCAGGTATTTACGATATCTCTATTGAGTTTAAAAAAGAAGGTAAAATTATAGTTACTTCTGATACAGATCAGATTGGTCGAGCAAGTGCTTCTTTGAACGCGGAAGTAGAAGGTGAATCTCAGAAAATTAATTTTAACTATCATTATATTTTAGAAGGATTAAGCAATATCAATACTAGAGAAATTTTCTTTGAAATTACCAATGAGTCAAGCCCGGGCGTGATAAAACCAGTTGGGAAAAAGAATTACATCTACATTATTATGCCAATTAAAGCATAGTTTTTGATTATGCTTATCCCAATCAATAAACTTTTAAAGAAGCGATTAAAAAAGTTTAAATTAAATTCCCAAATAGAAGCGGTAAAAGTTTGTGAGGCTTCTCAAGATGTTATTAAAAATTTTTTTAGCGAAAAAATTGTAAAAACTCCTCCACCGCGCCTAAGTTGCCGGTTTAAAAATGGAACACTAAAACTCAGAGGTGCAGCGACGGTGTATCTAAGTGAAATCCGGCTTAATGAAGAAGTTATTCGAGAAAAGATTAACAACCAGTTAGGATCGCCTTTAGTAAAAAAGATAATCTTTTAATTCAAAGTCTTAGAATTAGCTAAAATTAAAAAATCGTCCTACATTGGACGATTTTTTAATTTTTTGTTTCACTACCCCTAGAGTTTTTTAAAATAGAATAATTATCTTCTAAATTTAATTCAAGAGATAATTCCAATATATTCTATTTTACATTAATAGAGACACTACTTGTTTTAGTTTGATTGCCAGTTTTGTCTACTGCAATGACATAAACTCGGTATTCTCCTTTTTTAGGTTTATCTTCCCAGGAGGCACGGTAAGTCAAGTTATCACCCGAAGAAGTCACCCGAGCAATCCGAGAATCTCTTCCATTTTTATCTCGGTACATAAAATCAACATAATTTATTCCTGAAGGATCACTTGCTTTCACTTCAATTTTATAGGGAAAACTTGAAATAGTTTCATTATTCCGTGGTCTTACAAGTTCAACAGAAGGGTTGTCGCTGTCAGAGTTAATACTTACTGTCTTTTTTACTCTTCCTAGATTTCCTGCTTTATCATAGGCTTTTACCTCAATAGAAAAACGTCCGTGCGTATTGCTACCATCAGGCAAAGAGTAGTGGTATTTAAAAGGTCCATTTTCAAAGGTTTGGATTAAGTTACCCCCAAAATAAAACTCTACTCTTTTTATACCCTTTTTAGCGTCAATATTTGCTTCAATACTCACTTCACTTCCCTTAACACTGTTTCCTGGGGAAGTAATGTTAATTTTAGGAATATCTTCCTTGTTGCAGATGACTGGATCGGGTCTTTTATAAAGTTTGCCGTCTTTTTCTGGGTTTTTCTCAATCCATTTTTTAACTCCGTCTTCCCACCTGATAAACTGAGGGTCAGTGATGTTTTGAAATTTTCCCCTTGGATCATCCTTATTAACAAAGTAAAGAATTGAGTGAAGTTCGACAAGAGTTTTTTCTTCGGTTTTAAACTTTTTCTCGCATCCATCAGGCACTAATTTTTTCGTCTTTTTATCAATTCTTATTTTTTCTTCCGGGAGTTTGCCGTTTAGAATTGGTTTAGAAGTTTCTACTGGTTTTGGTTTTGTGAACTCTTCAACCTGGGTGCCCTCTAAAACTTTTTCCATAAAATCCTTCCAAATTGGAGCGGCTGCATAGATTCCGGGCGCATTTTTCATTTTTGAATTATCGTTATTGCCCACCCAGACTCCAGCGACTAGACTTGGGGTATAACCAATTGTCCAGGCATCACGGTATTCTTGGGTGGTTCCGGTTTTTACTGCGGCCTGGCGACCCTTTAAATTTAAAGGACTAGAAGCGCCAAACATTGGTGCTCTTAGAGAATTGTCAGAAAGGATATAGTTTATTTGGCGAGCAATTTCCTCATCTAAAACTTGTTTCCCTTCTTGGTCAGTATTATCCTCAAGCACATTTCCATATTTATCTTCTATTTTTAAGATTGCAGTAAGAGGATATTTTTTTCCTTCAGTGGCAAAAACACCAAAAGCAGCAGTTTCATCTAGCAGTTTTACTTCTCCCCCACCAAGAACGAGCGAGAGGCCATAGCGGTCAGGATCGTTAAGGGTTGTAAAACCAGCTTCATGAGCAAAATTTAAAACATCTTTCATTCCTGCTAAATATAAAGTTTTTACTGAAGGGATGTTAAGAGACATTGCAAGTCCGTCTTTCATTCTTACTGGTCCTCGTTCTTTACCGTCATAATTCCTAGGGGCGTAATCTTTACTAAAACTTGTTCTGGCGTCAATTAAAATTGTGTTTGGGGTAAAACCTTTTTTAAAGGCGGTAGCGTAAACAAATGGTTTAAACGAAGAGCCAGGTTGACGGTCTCTGATAGCAACATTGACATTACCATCATTTTCTCGGTCAAAGTAATCTCGGCTACCAACCATTGCTAGAATTTCACCAGTTTTAGGGTCAATCCCTACAAGAGCAGCATTTCTAGCGTTAAAATTCTTAATGTTTTTTTCAACACCATTTCTTACAGCTTCTTCAGCTACTCTTTGAATATTTAGATCTAATGTTGTATAAACTTTAAGCCCTCCTTGCTCAACAAGTTTTTTATCAAATTTCTTTTCCAATTTTTCCTTAACATACATCACAAAATGAGGCGCGGTAATGTTTTCTCTTATTTCCGCAAAGCTCAATTTTGTGTTTTTTGCAGTTTCTGCCTCTTCCTCAGTAATAAATCCCATTTCTACCATATTATCTAAAACTGCTTCTTGACGAGATTTTAATGCTTCTGGGTGAGAGCCATAAGGAGAATAATAGGTTGGTGCTTTAGGTAGTGAAGCTAAAATTGCGGCTTGGGGCAAGGTCAAGTCTTTAGCAGAAGTGTTAAAATAAGTTTGGCTGGCCGCTTCAACCCCGTAAGCATTGCTTCCATAAGGAATTTCATTGAGATACATTTCTAGGATCTGATCTTTGGTAAATTTTTGCTCCATTTCAATGGCGAGAATAAGCTCTTTGAATTTTCGGGCGTAAGTTCGCTCGGGCGTTAAAATCGAGTTTTTAATAAGTTGTTGAGTAATACTCGAGCCTCCTTGAAGAGGACCCCCTTTAATATTGCTAATAATTGCTCTAATAATTCCTTTTATATTAACCCCGTGATGTCTATAGAAACTTTGGTCTTCAATAGCAATCGTGGCTTGCTTCATATAGTCAGATATCTCCGAGAGAGGAACAACAGTTCGTTTTACTTCTCCATGAATATCATAAAGGATGCTTGCGCCAGTGCGGTCATAAATAACAGTTGATTCAACAACCCTTCGTTCATGGAGCTTTTTAGGATCTGGCAAGTCTTTGCTATACCAAGCAAAGATACTAATGATAAGAATTATGAAAGCTGCTCCGGCGATTAGAAAATTGCGGTAAACAAATTTCCTAAAACCATCCCTTTCTTTTAAAAGATAAAAACCAAAAAACCGCAAGAGTCGACTCTCTTTTTTGAACCTTGTTCTTCTTGGTTGATAACTATACCTTCTTTTCATATCTTGTTCCGTGCCTTTTGTCGAATTTGTTCAGCAAAAGGCACGGAATTTTATTATCTTTTTTCGTGTGGGGTCATTCGCTTACACTGCGAGCAATAAAGTTTGTTGCCGGTTCTTTTGAGCTCTTCCTCAGCAACATCTCGTGGGTAAGGAGTTTGACACACACTACACTTCATAAGCATATTTTTTTACTCCATAAATACCTATAGAGGGCTGGTGCTTTGCACCAAAATTAACACGCTATATGTTAATCCTTTATAAAGTGCGGGATTTACCCTTTCACTAAATAATTAGGATTAAAAAATCTAATAATTTTAAAAAATCTGATCGGCTTTAGGCAAAAAGCATTATAGGTTATAGTGACTACCTTTTGAGCCCAATTATTCAACTTGTCGTGTTTTTTAATAACACTTTTTAAAGTTAGAATTCTCACAAGACGACGGTTAGGACTAAAGTATGAGTTTAGCAAAGGAACGCTTTCTGTAATAATAAATTCGTCATTATTCTTAATATGTTTTAAATCATAACCAGGCCTTTTGTATTGTAGCTCATTTCCCCTTAAAACATAAACACCAGCCCTAATAGTTTTTTTATTACGGGCCCATCTCCCACTTAAATTATGGAGAAAAAGATGGGCTCCCTTTTTAGGTTGTTGCATAAGCTTGTTTATTTGGGCAACATCAATATTATAGTCAATGCGCAAATATTCAAGAAGATGAAAAGCTAATATTAGTGGCTCATTGTTTAAAAATTGGGCCATCAAAATCGTTGGAAATTGAGCAACAAGACGGGGATTTGCTTCAACAACATAAAGTTTGTTTGTGTCTTTTTCTAAAACCATATCAATTCCAAATATCCCCTTGTAGCCGTTCTTTTGAAAATATTTTCCGATTTTTTCAACGTATTCAAAGGCAACGTTATAAACATCATCACTAAAGCGAGAGGCTGTCCAATCGTGGCCACAGAACAAGCCAGAACCTTTTTCTGGATTATAACATTCAGGAATGTCTAGAACTTGATGCTGGAGAGTCGTCATTAAAATTCCATGTCGGGTAACGCAGCCAATTATACTTGGGGAGGATCCTTTAATAAACTTAGCGACAATTAATTCCAATTTCTCTAAATTCTCTTTAGTGGGACTATCTTCATCTTCACTTTTGGCAATTTTTTGAAAAGCATTCTTAAAATTGTCTTCATTTTTAATGAAAAATGTCCCCTTGCCTCCGCCCCTCCGAGGGTGTTGAATCACAAAAGGAAGGCCATATTTTTCTCTTAACTCTTTATAATTTAAGTTTTTAAAGCGGGCAGTTTCGCCTGGCGGTACAGCAATACCAATTTTTTCTAAAATTCGTCTAAATTTTATTTTATCTTCAAAAAGTGCTTTTCCAAAACGGGTCCCACTAGCCGCAAGAATCCAGTTATTTTTCTGGCAGACCCGTTCCATTTTGTAAGAGGCCTTGTAAGGGATAATCACTGGTTGTTCTTTAAAAGAATTTAAATAGGTTTGAGTGCGAGGATGACAAAGAACTGTTGTGGAATTTCGGGGTGCGTTTATGTGTTTTGTTCCCATTCCTTTTTCAAGTGAAAAAACCTCCATATCCTTTTCAATTAAAGCTGTATCTAAGCTGTATCTTAGGGTAATAATTCGGTATTTTGGTAAAACATTTTCTAATCCTAGGCGATTGAAGGCATGGACACCAACGCCAAAAACAGGGTTTCTGACATTATTCTTTAGAAATTTTTTAAGACTTTCTAAATCGCGAATTTTTTCTTTTGACATAACTAAAATCTGTTCTTTTAGGATGGTAAAAAATTGGCAAGATGACTGGTTTTTTAACACCTTTAATTTTTTTGACGGTTTCTAAATTCTTAATGCCAATTTTTCCTATATAAAGATCGTTAAGATTACCTCCCATCTTGAGAAAACTCAATATCTTGTACCAACCATTAAGATAGACACAATCTTTAGTAAAAGCCCCTTTTAATTTAGTGTCAGCAATACCTCTTTTACTTCGAAGAACAGCTTCAAAACTCATGTCTTGCGGAATTCCGAGAGCAACAAGTTTTTCAAAGACCTCTCTAAAGGAATACTTCAGTGAAAGATTAATGGCAAGTATTCTTAACAAGATTCGAAGAGGAGGCAAAAGTTTTTTTGTTTTTTTGCGGGGACTTGCAAGAAATTCATTAAAAAGAGCAAGTCCCTCCTCAGTTGTTTCGTAGTTTGAAAAACCAGAAGCAAATATTTTAAAAGGCTGAATTTTTCCGTTTTCTTTTCTTAAAATATGAGTGTCAATTTCATGAGCAACCAATCTTCTAAGCTCTCTTTCTGTAAAAAGGGCCCCTTTTCTTAGGTAGATTATTTTTGAGTAGCAACTAATTCTTGCTGGTGTTTTTTTTGCAATTTTTACTTGCCAATTTAGTTTGTAAATCTTTAGATATTTTTTTAAAATCTTATTTATTTGTTCAACTTTTCTCTGCCTTTGTTTTTTAAAAGTGGAGATATTATTTTTTATTTGTTTATAAGCGTAACTTACATCAGTAGGGATAGGTTTTTTATATAATTTAATTGAATTGAAAGTGAAGTCCTCTTTGCCAATACTTTTGATAATATTTAATTTTAAATTTAAGTATTTTATTTTTGATTTAAATAACTTCTCCAGAGAAGAATTACCAGGATTTAGGCTGACAAGCTCTTTTTTTATTTTTTTTACGTTAATCCTTGGTGAGAAATAATGAAATTGAGGATTATAATTTCTATTCTTAAAAAACCTTTTCTTCTCTTGGGTTATATTAGTGGGCTGAAGAAGTCTTAGAAGACTAATTTTTCTTTCAAGGCGATTAATTTTGCGGTCAAGAGCTTCTAAATCCATTGATTTCTTATTTCTTTTTATGAAGAATATCTTTTTCAGGTTCAATTAAAAAGTCTTTTAAATCCCGACGGCCAATTATCATATCCCATTTTAAATGATGACGCGTAGCTATAGAAGCTTCGGTTTTTATCTTCTTACCTTTTAAAATAAATATTATTTCGATAATAGGGCGTTCTTCTTTTCCAAGGGCGCTTTTTACCGCTTTGTAATAAAGAGGTTTTTCAAGTCCAAGTTCTTTTGCAAGTTCTTTTGATATTGCAGTGCGGTAGGCTCCCGTGTCAACTTTGGCGTCAATCTCATGTTTTTCTCCTTTATCATCAAAGACCCAAACGGTTTCTTTAACACCAATGATTTTTTTAAGCACTGCCTTTTTCTCTTGAGAAAATAAATTTTTGGCGATTTCAATACCACGTTCAGCGCTCTTTACCTTTAATCCCGAAACTCTTTCAAGCCGTTCTTTTAAAGGTGTCAAGTTGGCAACCTGAATGGCGAGACCGGGTCTCGCATTAATTTCTAGAATAAGTGGGCCCTCATTACGATCAATGGCAATGTCAACGCCTATAAACCCAAGTTTTATAACCTCCTGGGCTTTAGAAGCAAGATTTAGAATTTCATCCCAGTGGGGTATTTCGATTTCTTTTAACTTAAGGCGTGTTCCTGGTACAGTTTTAATAATTCTGTTTTTTAGAATTGCGTTTGTAGTTTTTCCGCTAGCAATATCAATTCCTACTCCGATAGCCCCAAGATGAAGATTAGCCTTTCCTTCAGATTTTTTTGTAGGGAGCCGCAGCATTGCCATTACGGGGACTTTATTATAGATAATTACTCTGATGTCTGGCGCTCCTTTAAAGGTGTAGGGCTTAAAAAGGGGCAAGATTTTGATTCTTTCCTCAAAAAAAGCAATATCAGGCACATTGGCAATTGAATAGTTGCCGTCTAAAATGTTCATTACTCGAGTTTTTAATTCTTCAAGGGTAAGCTCGCTGTTATCAGCTTTAATCCAGTTGCCAGTTTTCTTATGTCGGCCGTAAACAATGAGGATTCCTTCGCCGCCAAGCCCCATATTTGGCTTTAAAACGAAACTTTTTGGTAGTTTTGTCCACTTAAATTTAAAGAGTTCGTTTTTATTCCGGATAACCCCGTAAGTATGAGGAACATTAATACCATTTTTAGCTAGAAGCTTTTTTACTTTAAGTTTATTATCCGCCAATTTGATTTTTTTCGCAGAATTAACCACTCGCATATATTCTAAAATGCGAGCGTTCATTCCAAGAACCCCCTGACTTCTTTTAATAAAATCTT
>CAZYLA010000003.1:0-27713 GCA_964648435.1 uncultured Candidatus Saccharibacteria bacterium | reverse complement strand
GAAAAAACAAAATTCTAACTACTTTTGTAATTATTCTTTTTATTGCCCTAATTCCTAGAATAACAGGTCTTGGAAAGGTGGGTATTTTGGCTGACGAAGAAAGGTGGATCGAAAGGGGCACTAAATATGTTTCAGAAACAATTAATGGGAATTTTATTGAGGCATCGAGAAACTTTGAAAGGCATCCGGGAATCCCGGCAGCAATTTTAATTGGCACTTCAATTAAGATTTTTTCAAATAGCGATCATATTGCCAAATACGAAGCGCCGCCGGTTTGGAAATATTCTTTAAGGTTAATGTCACCCCTCTCTGCAGCGCGGTTTCCAATTGCGATTCTTGGAGCACTTTCTGCGGCGTTTCTTTTCTTCTTTGTTTTCCGAGTTTTTAAAAATTATGCCCTTGCTTTAGTAACAGGAGCGTTTCTTGCACTTGATCCTTTTCATATTTCTCTTTCTAGAATGGCTCATCAAGATGTTGCCCTGTGTTTGTTTTTTATGTTGACTATTTTTAGTTATTATCTCGGCGTAAAAGAAAACAAAAACTGGCTAAGAATATTAGCCGGCATTTTCTTTGGCCTCGCTTTTTTAACAAAAATTATCGCGGTTTTAATTCCCATAATTATCTTTGTCTGGAAGCTTTTTGAAACATTCAGAATAAAAAAGAATAGAGAAAAAATACTTTATAAAAAGTTACCAATTGATTTAATTGATATTATTGCGGTCTTGATTGGCATTGCAATATTCTTTGGTCTTTATACAAAAATGTGGGCTGACCCTATGGATGGCTTTATAAAACATCTCACCCTTAATCTAGAAAAAAGACAGTTATCCGATACCTATTTTTACTTTGGCAAAACCAGTACCAAACCCTCTTTAACTTTCTACTTTCCCCATATTCTTATCCGCTTGCCTGAAATTGTGGTTGCTTCTTTAATCATCGGGCTTTTTGCCGGACTCTTAAAAATCAGAAAGGATAAAGCCGCAAGTTCAATTACAACTCTTCTTATTATTGCTTCTTTATTTGTCTGGTTTGCTCTTTCATCAGTAGGTAAAATGAAAGACCGCTATATTCTGCCTCTCTGGCCATTTTTAATGATTTTAGCGGCAAGCGGCTTTCTTTTGCTCTTAAGATTTTTGTTTAAAAAATATTGGCAAAACAAGAAAGTTCGCTACAGCATTATTGGGGCTTTCCTTGTAATCGGCTTTGCTTGGCAACTTATTTATTTTTATCCCTATTATTTTCTTTATTACAATAAATTTATTGGGAATATTAACAATGCGAGAAAAATAACTTTGGTAAGTAGGGGAGAGGGGCTAAAAGAAGCAGCCGAATATCTAAACCAAAAAGAAAACGCCAAAGATTTAACTGTGATTGTTACTTTTAGTGGAAGTTTTTCACCTTATTTTAATGGAAGGATAGCCCGTATCCTGAAAGAAAAGTGGGAAAGAGGAAGAACCCCATCTGATATTAACTACCTTGTTTTTTTTGGTAGAGGTGTTCAGAAAAAAAGCTTTGATGTTTTATACGAAAGATTTGTTGAAAAAGAAAAGCCAGAAAAAATAATTAATCTAAAGGGGCTCGATGTAGTCTGGATTTATAAAGTAAAAAGTGATTGATATCTTTTACAGGTTTTAATCTTCTTTGTTTGAATGAAGAACAAAAAATTAAAAATTTACTGCTTGGTATTAATTATTATTACCGCTCTCGTGGTAAGAATATTCGGCATTTCAGCAACTGGCCTCGTTGCCGGCGAGGAGTTTTGGTTAATGCGTGGCGAAAGCATAATCAGCCATCTTCTGAAGCGAGATATCAAAAACTCAACCGAGGATTTTGAACGTCATCCTGGTATTCCTGCTGCTTTTTTAATGGGTATCTCAATGAGATACTTAAGCTATACCCAGATCTATGAGGAAGAAGAAAAAGATATTATTTTCCCAAGACCTTCTTCCTACTCATTAAAAATAATGAGTTCTCTTGGTGCCGCAAGACTACCCATAGCCCTTTTTGGGGCCGCTTCTTGTGCTCTTCTTTTCTGGTTTGTTTTAAAAATGTTTAAAAGTCTGCCTCTGGCAATCCTCTCTGGCCTTATTCTTGCGCTTGATCCGTTTCATATTGGCCTTTCAAGAATGGCCCACCAAGACGTGGCTCTTTCTTTCTTCTTTATGGCCTCAATATTTTTTTACTACTTAGGGGAAACAAAGATGAGGCCGTCTCTAAAAATAATCGCCGCTATTTTTTTTGGCCTTGCCTTTTTAACAAAAATCGTCGCTATCTTAATTCTTGTAATTATCTTTATCTGGAAGCTGGGACAGCTTTTCTCCCAAAAAGAGAAAAAGTTTATCTTTAAAAAACTGCCGTTTGATCTTCTGGATGTCGTCTTTATAATCATTGGCTTTGGAATGTTCTTTTTGTTTTACCCTTCAATGTGGGAAAACCCGGCTGATGGATTTATCCATCACCTTATTTTAAACCTTGGTAAAAATACTGCCCAGGAATCCTACTTTTTCTTTGGCAAAAATCTCAAAAAGACAAACTTTTTATTCTACCTCACGGCCATTCCTATAAGAATGACTTTTATATCTTTGATCGGCCTTATAATTGGAATTTGTTTTTGGATTAAAAAGCGAGTTTCTCACAAAAAAATATATTCCCTTTTTCTGCTCTGGCCGGCTGTTTCTCTTATAGTAATGTCATCAGCGGGCAAGCTAAAAGACAGGTATATGGCGCCTCTGTGGCCACTGCTTGCTTTCTTTGCGGCTTATGGTATATACTTGCTTTTTAGAAAGATTACGCCTAAATATGGCTTTTTAATCAGCTTGGGGTCAGTCGTTATTTTAACTCTGCCAAGTGTAATTTATTTCTATCCAAATCACCTCTTTTTCTTTAACTGGCCAACTAATTTGCTTTATGGCGGTTTTAATATTATTGATACCAACACAAGCATCTGCTTAAAAGAAACTGCTGAAAAACTTAATAAAATGCCAGGAACACAAAAGAGCTCGGTGCTTGTAAGTTTTGAGCCGGGATTCGAGCCTTACTATGAGGGTCTAACAATTGTTTGGAATCCTAAAAAACACCGGAAAGCCAAAGAGTGGCCACAAACTAAATATGTAGTGTTAAACGCTCATAATATGAATCGTCACTCACCAAAAACTCTTTATCGGGTATTTAAAGACGAAGAACCTCTATATTCTATCACCGCAAACGGATATGAATGCGCTTGGGTTTATAAAAACAAATCAAATTAGTCGCCCTAATATGTTGTAATTAAACTAGTATTAATATGGAAAAATTTCTAAAATCAAAGAGGGGAGTCCTTACAATTTTTCTTATCATTTTTTTAATTGCTCTGTTTATAAGAGGCTGGCATCTCGAAGATAGGGGAGAGGGAATGGATGAACTCCACTGGATGCAAAGGGGCTCTTATTTGGTTAATAAAATCGCCGAAGGTGATTTTGGCCACGCCACTGATATTTTTGAGCGCCACCCCGGAATTCCAGCTGCCTTTTTAATGGGGCTTACAATGAATTTCCTTGCAACCCCTAACCACTATGAGATTCCAAATTATATAAAACCTTTTGATTCTTCTCTGGAAATAATTGACCCTCTTATTGCAGCGCGAATTCCTATTGTTCTTTTGGGCGCCCTTACTTGCGCCTTTTTATATTTCTTTGTCTTAAAAATGTGGAGTCCAGCTGTTGGGATTACAGCCGGCCTTCTTTTGGCTCTCGATCCTTTTCATATTGCCCTTTCCAGAATTGCTCACCAGGATGTTGCCCTAACATTCTTTTTTATGGGCGCGCTCTTTTGCTATTATATTGGCGAAATTAAAAATAAAACAAACTATAAGATGTGGGCCGGGATATTCTTTGGGCTTGCTTTCCTTACCAAAATTGTTGCCTTGCTAATTCCCATAATTATATTTATTTGGAAAACAATTATTTACTTTAATAAGAAAGATAAATTCAAGCTTTATTTTGATGTTTTTGACCTAATTATTCTCCTGATTGGTGTTTCAATGTTCTTTGTATTTTACACAGAAATGTGGGGAAATCCTGTAATGAGATTTATTGATCATCTATCAGAGAATTTTGGAAGCGAGGCATCAAAAGACACTCATTTCTTTATGGGTTATGTCGGTCAAAAAGCAATCAGAACATTTTATTTAGTGATCATCCCTTTTAAAATGTCCTTGCTTGTTTTTATTGGTTTTATTGCCTCGCTAATTTTTGGAATAAAATATCTCTGGAAAAATAAAAAAGTTTCTAAAAGAGTTCTTTTGTTGATTTTAATTATTTTAATTGTTGTTGGAATTATGTCTTTAGTCGGCAAAATGAAAGACCGTTATGTTATGCCTGCCTGGCCCTCTTTAATTATTATTGCCTCCTTGGGAATAATGTATATATTAAAATATATATTTAAATATATACCTAAACCAAGCAATGAGGTTCTAATTTTATCCGCCTCAATTTTAATTATTCTTGCCTTTAACTTGCCGCCGGTGATTTCCTACTCGCCCTATTATTTTATTTATTATAATCCAATTGCCCGACTTCTTGTTGGTGGCCCCAACAATCTTAGAAATTATGTCGAAATGGGTTGGGGCGAAGGGATGAAAGAGGCCGCTGAGTACTTAAATGAAAAAGAAAACGTGAAAGAACTTGGTGCAATTTCTTCTTGTCAGTCGTGTTTTGAGCCCTATTTTAAAGGAAAATTTCTGAGATGGAAAAGGGAAGCCTGGTTTAAAAAACGAATGGAGGATGGTGATATTGACTATGCTGTCTTGCTTATTCGAGTTGTTCAAAGACACTCCCCAAAAACAATGTATAAAATTTATAAATCAACAAAGCCCGAAAAAGTTATTAATATCAATGGAATCGATATGGTCTGGATTCATAATATAAAAAAGAATCCCCCCTAATTTACCGCCATAATGAAAAAGGATAAAAAAAGAAGTATAATTTGGATTTGTTTTATAGTAATTTTTTTAATTGCTCTTTTTTTTAGGATTTACAAAATTCAAGAGCAAAGCGAGGGCATGGATGAACACCACTGGATTTATCGCGGTTCTTTTTTTGTCAACAAGCTTGTCAAAGGAGAATTTAGAAAATCAGCCGCAAAGTTTGAGCGTCACCCAGGTATTCCAGCAGCTTTTTTAATGGGACTCTCAGTAAATCTATTTTCTACAAAAAAGCACTATGAGGTTAAAAGTTTAGCAAATCCTTTTAAATTCTCCCTTGGCATTCTTGATCCCCTTATTGCTGCTCGCCTGCCAATTGCAATCCTTGGAGCTTTAAGCACAGCTTTATTTTTCTTGTTTACTAAAAAAATATGGGGTTTTAGTGTCGGCCTTCTTTCTGGAGTATTACTCGCACTTGATCCTTTTCATATTGCGCTTTCCCGACTGGCTCACCAAGATATTACTCTAACTCTTTTTGTATTCTTATCTATTTTTTCTTATTATCTTGGCGAAATTAAAAACAAGAATTCTTGGAAAATTGCTAGCGGAATCTTCTTTGGTTTTGCTCTTTTAACAAAAATTGTTGCTGTTTTGATTCCTGCTATAATTTTTATCTGGAAAATCATAATTTATTTCAGCAAAAAAGATAAGCCAAAATTTCCTTTTAAGACAATAGACTTTGTAATTCTTGTAATCGGCTTTTTAATATTTTTTGCCTTCTACCCTGCAATGTGGGAAAATCCTACTTCTGCTCTTATTAAGCACATAAATAAAAATCTTGGAGTAGAGAATATAAAAAGTCCTCATTTCTTCGCAGGTAAGGTGAGCGTTAATCCTATTTGGTATTATTATGCTATTGTTATCTTTGTCAAACTACCTTTATTCACAATAACCGGCTTTTTAATTTCTTTAGCAATCGGCATTAAAAGTTTTTTACAGAAGAAAAAAGCCGCAGCTAAAAATCTTCTCTTAATCCTTACTGTTTTAGTATTCATCGTTGTAATGTCTTTTTTTGGAAAAATGAAAGACCGGTATATTTTACCAATCTGGCCTTTTCTAATAATTGCGGCTGCTATTGGAATTGTGGGTGTCTTTGAGTTTTCCAAAATAAATCTTAAATTAAAAGCTGTAATCGTTTCTTTGCTGATAATTATCTTTTTCTCTCCAACTTTAATTAATTTTGCTCCTTACTACTTTATTTATTATAATCGTATATTGCATTTCATTGCTGGGGAACCTAACAATATTAAAAATTTAATAGAAATAGGATGGGGAGAGGGAGTTAAGGAAGCCGCCGAATATTTAAATCAGAAGCAGGACGTTGATACAATTACCGCAATATCATCCTGTAGTTCTTGCTTCCGTCCGTATTTCAAGGGTAATTACCAAAGATGGAGAGGGGAAGAATGGTATCAAAAAAAAATTGAAAATAATAGTATTGATTACGCTATCTTGCATATGAAAGCCGCCCAAGGACGCGCCCCAGAACCCATCTTAGAAATATACAGAAAAAAAATACCTGAAAAAATCATCACTATTAATGACATTGACGTTGTCTGGATATATAAAATTAAAGAATAACTTCTTCTATTAAAAACAAAAAAGAAATTGTTAAAAAGCTCTTTGCGATAAAGGGCCGAATTAAAAAGCTCAAAATCCAAAGCTCAAATGTCAAACCCCCAGTAGTATAAATCCCTTCGGGATTTAACTACGGGGCGAGTGTACCCAATATGAAAGTTTTTTCAATTACCGCTCGCCCCGTACCATCCGAAACTTTAGTTGAGGATTGGTTTGGGGTCAAACCCAAAGCTCAAAATTCAAAACTATTTATATTTATTTTTGTCATTTGGATTTTGGATTTGATTTGGAATTTGGATTTTGAAATTTAGATTTAATAATATATGAAACTACCTTCTAAAAAAATAATTCTTATTGCAACGGTCATCTTCGTTATGGCACTTTCTCTAAGAACCTATGATCTTGGGGGCAGTGACCTTGGCTCTGATGAAGGGCTTTGGATGGAGAGGGGCTCAAAAATGATTACTTACCTTGCAAAGGGCGAGTTTAAAAAATCAGTAGAAAGGTTTGAGCGCCACCCCGGTGTGCCCGCCGCTTTCTTAATGGGCCTTTCAATGAAAACTCTAGGAAAAGAAAACATTAAGAACGACATCGATAGCGACATCGTTAAATATAATTATGCTATTGCCCCGCCAGCTTCTTTTTCGTTAAGAATTCTTGACCCCCTTACTGCAGCTCGCCTTCCTATTGCTATTTTAGGCGCCCTCACCTGTGTCTTTCTTTTTATATTCCTAAACTCACTTTTCTCTTTCAAAATCGCTTCTCTGGCCGCCGTTATCCTCACTTTTAGCCCTTTTCACATCGCTGCCTCAAGAATGGCTCATCAAGACGTTGCTCTCGGACTTTTTATAATGATTTCTCTTTTTGTTTATTTTCTGGGCGAGCAAAAAAATAAAAACTGGCTAAAAATAGTTGCTGGTATGTTCTTTGGCCTAGCTTTTTTAACAAAAGTAATTGCTCTCTTGATTCCGCTTATAATTTTTATTTGGAAAATTTTGACTTATATTTTTAAAAACAAGAAAAAGAGTTTTGAACACGAAAATATTTTTACCTACACAGACCTTATTGTTCTTATTATTGGCGTCGGAATGTTTTTCCTACTTTACCCAAATATGTGGGATAATGCGCTCCACAGTTTTACAATTCATCTGCTTCAAAACTTCAGCAAAGAAGCAGTAAAGGACGACCACTTTTTTAAAGGCGAAAACACCTATGGAAAAGTTCCACTTTTTTATGCTTATTCTTTATTTATGAGAATTCCCATTTTAATACTTTTTGCGTTTTTAATAGGCATAGTTACCAGTGTTATTAATTTTCTTAAAAATAAAAAAAGGGCGCTTAATCTTTTTATTCTCCTTTGTTTTTTCTTACTCCTTTTTTCTTTTATGGGAGTATCTAAAGTCCAAGAAAGATATTTAATTCCTATTTGGCAGTTTATATCTTTGTTTGCGGCTCTGGGAATAGTTTTTCTTCTTAAAAAGTCTAATCTTGTAAAAAATGTACATCTGGCTTTAGTTATTTTGCTTATAATTTTAGGCGGGAGTTTTGTTTTTATAAAAACCACACCTAATTTTTATCTTTATTATAATCTCTTAAGCGGTGATTCTGATAAAATAAGAGCAACAATGCCAGTTGGTAGGGGAGAGGGACTTTCCTTGGCTGCAGAATATTTAAATAAAAAGCAAAAGGAGAGTGGCAGAACATTAAATGTTTTTTCAACTTATTCAACATACTTTAAAACATATTCCAAGAGTAATGTTATTGGCTGGAACGATCGAAAATGGACTAAAAAAAATATCTACGAAAATATCGATTATTACGTAATTTATGTTCGCGATATTCAACACCGCTCGCCAGATCTTTTATATAGAAAAGTGTATCTTGAGAAAGAGCCAGAAAAAATAATTAGATTGAACAATATTGACACTGCTTGGATTTTTAAAAATGAATAAAATCACTAAAAACCATAAGTTAATACTTTTAATAATCCTGGTTATTGCCTTAGGTATCCGTATTTGGAATCTTGGTAATAATCCGCCAGGCCTTTATAAAGATGAAGCGGCTAATGGCTATGACGCCTACTCTCTCTTAAAAACAGGGAAAGACCTCCATGGCCGGTTTTTGCCAATCCTGATCAATCATCACGACGGAGATTTTTTAGAACCAATGTATACTTATCTCTCAATTCTACCAGTAGGTCTTTTTGGGCTTAACGAATTTTCAACAAGATTTATGGCGGCTCTTTTTGGGACTCTAGTTATTTTGACTACATTTTTCTTAGTTAAAAAGATTTTTAACACTAATACGGCCCTACTTGCTACTTTAATTCTGACCTTTTCCCCAATGAATTTTCATTTCAGCCGGGTTGGAATGCGAGCAATCCTTCTTCCATTCTTTATAATTTTGGGTTACTACCTTTTTCTAAGGGGACAAAAAAATAAAAAATATTTGCTTTTATCAGCTTTGTCTTTCGGATCGTCATTATACACCTATTCAACTATTAAAGTTTTTTTGCCGTTATTCATTTTGGGGTTGATCATAATTTACCGAAAAACACTGATAAAATTATTAAAGCAAAAAGAGACCTTTAGATATGCCTTGATTTCAACCCTAATTTTTATTGCTCTGGCCCTGCCTATTTTATATATCAACATTTTTGATAAAGCTCCTACAAGATTTCTAGAAATTTCCATATTTAATTATAAAAATCCTACTCAACTTTTCATAAAAAATTACTTTTCCTATTTTTCACCGAAGTTCCTTTTTCTAAAAAGTACCGACAACTTACGTTATAATGCAGGAAATTTTGGAGAAATCCTCATTATTTGGGCACCATTCATCCTAATTGGTATTTGGTACCTTATTAAAAACCTAAAACCTCATTTTTTATTTTTAATTTTCTGGCTGTTAATTGCGCCCATCCCCGCGTCTCTTACAGATACTCCAGCTCATGCAATGAGAGCAATAAGTATGATGCCTCTTTCAGGGATTCTATCGGCCCTGGGATTATTTCTTGTTATAAAAAAAGTTTTATATTTTAAAAAAGTATCTTCTTGCCTAGTAATAACTGCTATTGCCCTATTGATTATTATCAACATCGGTTTCTATTTGTACAATTACTTTGTTGTTTACCCTGTTGAAGCTGCTTCCTCTTGGCAATATGGCCTTAGAGAAATCTTTAGTTACGTAAATAAAAATCTGAACAATTATGAAAGTGCAGTAGTCTCCCCAAAAATAAAAAGAGCTTATGTCTTCATTCTTTTTTATGGAAAAGTCAACCCAGAGATTTATCATCGTGATAAAAGCTTTGGCAAGTATAAAATTTGTAACAAAAAAGAGATAAAGGACTGTTTTGACAAAAAAAATCGAAAAAATCTTTACATTGTAAGAAGCTCTGAGTTAAAAAACACAATCACTTTAAAAAACGTTTATTATCCAAACGGCGAACTTGCGCGTTATAAAGTAGTAAGATAAGAAAAGATCTCAACCTTCATTTATGAGTGGGATTAAGAAGTTAATACCAAAAGTGGTTATTGCGGCTATTCTTGTCTTGCTTATTCTAAAAAACATTGAAACCGTTAATACTGTCGTTGTTTTTTTATTTTACTTTATCTTGCCTGGCTTTATTATTATTCCGAGTATTTTTAAAAAATTGGATCTTTTAAACAAAACTATCCTCTCTTTTGCCACGAGTGTGGCTCTTTTTTATCTCATATCTTTAGGAATCTACTTAACTAATGATTATTTCATTAATGCAAAAATGCTTTTCCTCTCGGAAACTATATCAATTATCATTCTTTTAATCATTAGTTCAAAAATAAAACCCTCGGATCTTAAAATAAAGCCCTTTAAAAAGTTTGATTATGCCTTTATTATCCTCTTACTTGCCTTTTTGATTTTTACCCGGTTTACTTATCTTGGCTATTCAGAATATCAGGGCGATGAATCAGACAATGTTTTAAAATTTACCCGGCGAATGAATCATCCTGAGACAACCATCAACCTTTTTGACCAAAGAAGAGGACCTATTCAAGTAATCATCCCGCTTGCAAAATATCTTCACACTAAAAATTTTAATGAGTTTGGAACCCGCTTTCCTTTTGCTTTTGCTAATATTGCGGCTATTTTGAGTATATATTACTTTGCAAGAGAAGCATTTAGCCGAAAAACTGCTGCGGCCGCAACTCTCTTTATGGCTCTTAACGGCTTTTTTACAGCTTTTGGCCGAATAATCCAATATCAATCCTTTGCCATTCTTTTTATTATCCTATCCATTTATTTCTTATATTTAAATTACAAAAAAAGTGATTTTAAGTTTCTTGTTTTTGGAACTATTTTTTATGCTCTTGCACTTCTCTCCCACTATGATGCTATTTTTGCCTTACCGGTGATTCTACTTCTTCTTTTTTATGTAAGAAAAAAGGTCAGTTTAAGACAAACAATAATTCTTGCGATTGTATTTATCGGGCTTACTGCACTTTTTTTTCTGCCTTTTTTCTTAAACCCTGAATTTAAAGAAATGATGAGTCATTATCTTGGAAGCAGGGTAGTTGGTGGGGCAGGATTCAAGATTTATCCTGCCTTAGAACTTTCTTTTGTTTATAATTCTTTTTATTATTTGGTAACCATCTTTGCCCTTGGTATTATTGGCCTTATTTCAAGCATTTATTACTTTAAAAAAATAAACAATCAAATCGCTCTTCTTCTCTTTCTAATCCCCTTTGTGTTTTTTATTTATTTTATGAAAGCGCCAAAAACGCATATTTATTTTGCTTTTTTGGGCTTGTCTCTCTTGGCGGCAGTCGGTTTTAACTATATCTGGCGCATAGTATCTAAGCAAAAAAATGCAAAAAATCTATTTGCAGTGGTTATAATTTTTCTTCTTATTCTCGGGGGAAACCACATTTATATTCTTTTTATAAAGCACGATCCTGAATATGTCTGGACGGCTATTGCTCAAAAAGACGCTAAATTAAAATATTATCCTACTCCTTTTAAAGAAATCCCCCGAGTTTCCTTGTTTGGCTTTCCTTATCACCGCGGCTGGAAAGAAGTAAATGAGCTTCAAAAAGAGGGCATATTTGGAAGAAGCTACCAAACTAATGACCGTTTTGAAATAGCTGATTTTTATATGCCGATGCCCCCCAGAAAAACAAAACAGCTTAAAGAAGACCATTTTGTTTATGTGTACAACACCCAAAACCGACGGGCGCCAAAAGAATTTAATCTTAAAAAGATTCAAAAAAAATACAACCTCGCAGCTCAGATTTATTATAAAGACAGGTTGGACATAGAAATCTATACTGATAATGAAGTTAAGGAAATAAAAATAGTAAATTCCGCAAAGTAAGTAAAAAGATTCTAAAATTTAATTTGCGGCTCACAAGAATGACGAACCGTAGATTAAAGTCCTTTCAATTTTTCCTTTTTTATGCTAAGATAGCCCTGTAAAGTCCAATGAAGAAAAAATTATCACAATTTCTATTTGCAACAGTAATTACAGCCTCCTTACTGTTTTTTTTATTGAGGGAAATTAGTTTTAGTGACCTCAAAGAGGTTTTTTCTAAGCTCTCTCTAAGCTGGCTCCTTTTAGGACTTCTTTCTTACATTCTTTGCTATAAAATGCGGGCAATCAGATTTGACCTTCTTTTTACTGAGAAGATTAAAGAAATGTTTAGTATTGTTTCAGTGAATACTTTATTTAACAATACAATTCCTGCCCGGCTCGGCGAACTTTCATTTTTATATCTAATTAGAAAAACCAAGAAGTCATCTGTTGGCGAATCTGCCGGCGCTCTGATGATTGCGAGAATAGTCGACCTTCTTGTTATTGGCGCTATTTTTCTTTTTGGAACCGCCATTATTAAAAATGTGCCTGAACTTTTTAAAAATGTTGTTTTCACGATTTCCTTTTTCGTCGGCTTAATTATTCTTTTCCTTATTGCTTTAATTTTTAAGGGAAGAATTTTTATTGATCTCTCAAAAAAAGCTTTTTCTTTTTTGCGTCTTAATAAATTTAAATTATTCCAAAAAATCATCGCAGAATTAGACAACATTCCTCTAGTCTTAGATAAACTCAAAAAAGGGGCCAAAATCTATCAGGTAATTTTAATGACTTTTTTTGCCTGGTTTTTTAATTATCTTTTTGTCTACTTAGTAGTTAGGAGTATGGGCATTGATGTCTCTCTTGGCGGCCTTCTTTTGGCAACTACTTTTGTGGTACTCACTTCTATCTTGCCAATAAATACCTTAGCTGGTTTTGGCGTTATTGAAGGCGTTTGGGCAGCCTCACTTTTTGCCCTAGGCATTCCTAAAGAGCTCGCCATCTCAAGTGGCTTTGCTTATCATATAGTTCTCTTAACATTTTCTGCTACCTTGGGGCTAATTGGTTATTTAAAATTGAAATACTCAAAATCAGTTATACCAACAGAAAAAGAAACCCTTTAGGGGTTTTGTTTTAAGGCCGTATTAGAGGCGCATAGATAAGCGCGTGTTTTAAAGTAAAAACATCAAAATGCGCCGGAAATAGAGCAGTTGGCTTATTAAATGTACATATCATAATGCCAAGCCAACTGCGTGCTCTTAAAACAAAACCCCTAAAGGATACCAATTATGCAAAACTCAAAAAAAATTATTTTAATACTCGTTGTCCTTTTAATTGCTGGTTTTTTTATTCGCCTATACTTAACCCAAATAATGCCAATTACAAGCGACGAGGGGTCTTATCTTTATGATGGATTTTTAATCTCTAAAGGAAATTTGCCCTTTAAAGATTTCTTTACTCGCTCACCACTTTTTATTTCTGAAGCCGCAATTTTCATTAAAATTTTGGGTCAAAAAATCGGTGCGGGCCGGCTCTTGTCAATTCTATCAGCGCTTTTAACTGGGGTTATAATTTACTTTATTGGAGTTAAATTAGGAAATAAAAAAATCGGAATTATGGCAAGCGCCTTTTACTTAGTTTTTCCAAGTGCGGTTTTTCAAACAATTTATCTCCATACCCAGCCAAGCGAGATCTTATTTCTTTCTTTGGCAATTCTGATGCTTTTAACTGCGTTAGAAAAAGAGAATAGACTGGCTCTAGGGGGAAGCGGAGCGATTTTGGCTCTGTCGTTTTTTGTCCGGCGCTCAGCGCTTTTATTTGCAGTTGCAATCATTATATACCTCTTCTTACAAAAAACTAATTTAAAAAAGAGAATTGAAAATACTTCTTTTTTTGCGGCTGGCTTTTTAATTATTTTTTTAGTTGGTGTCTTTATTCTTATTGCAATTTCTGATTTTCAAAAAATCTGGCTTGCTATTGGCCCCGGCCTTATTTTCTCGCTTCAAAAAGGCGCAAGTTCTATTGGCACTTTTTCTTCTGAAGCACTTGTCAATAAAATAACTGGGTTAAACAATGTCTTAAGAGAAGGTTTACTTTTAACCTTCTTGCTTTTAGTTTTTCTCTTTTTTTTAGTTTTTAAAAAAAGCGGCTTGCCAAAATTAAGAAGTAGGGGATACCTATTTCTCGGTCTGCTTCTCATCTTTCCGGCAATCGGCTATTTTTTGTATAGTTCTTTTGACCCAAATTATTTTGCCGAATTTTTACTGCCTTTAGTTTTAATGGACGCCGCTGCCGCAATAATTATCTATGAAAAGAAAAAGAAGGTTTTAATGCCACTTTTGATTATTGCTGCGCTTATGATAATATTTTCTTATCACCAAGGAGCCACAAGCCCACACACTGGCCAGTATTCCTGGACTGCGGTTTTAAAAGCCGCAAATTACATTAAAGAAAAAAATAGCAAAGATGATGAAATTTTAACCTCGGCGCTAGCCATACCATTTATTGCGAATAGGGGAGTGCCTTTAAATATCTCTCACCCCACAATTTATCGCTATGGCCGCATTAGCGATGATGATAGAAACGCTCTCGTCCCGTCTTTAAGCGAACTTCAAAATTATATGGAAGAAAATAAAGCAAAATTTGTTATTATTGACCAAAATTTTAAAAACACATTTTTCAAGTTCCATGAGGTTTTTGAAGCTTATGTCCGTGCTAACTACGAACAGAAAAAAGTTATAAAGCCAGAAGAAAATATCCCCAAGCTCTTGACACTTGAAATCTGGGAGCGGAAACAGTAAATAATAAATGGTAATTTTTCTCCTGAACATAGAAAAAATTATGTCAACAGTAAATAAAAAAATTAATCCCAATTATCTAAATCTCTGTATCTTGCTTTGTGTAGTGTTTTTTTTAGCTTATAGTATTTATTCTATCTTCTTTGGTCATATTGCGATGGAAGAGGCAGCTTATACCTACGCGGCAAAACTTGTTTCTGAAGGCAAAATGCCTTACACTGATTTTTTCTATCCGCAAGCACCGCTTTTGCCGTATCTTTATGCGCCGTTTCAATTTATTTTGGACGATTTTTTGATCACCAGCCGTTTTGTTTCATTTTTCTTCAGTATATTGATTTTTACTCTGATCTATAAAATCGCTAAAAAAAGGGGAAATGGCTTGGCTGCGCTTTTAGCACTTGCCTTATTTGTCAGTAGTGTTTTTACTTTAACGAGATATACTTCTGTTCTTGTCTATACCGCAGCTTCTTTTTTCATTATTTTAAGCATCTTTTTTGCGTCTAAAAAACTAACTTGCCAAAATATTTTTCTCTCACTTCTTATAATGGCCGCGGCCATGGCTGTTAGAGTTTCCATTTTGCCAGCTTTTATTATTTTAGCTATCTATCTTCTTTTGAAAGTAGAAAATAGAAAAAAATTTATTTTCACTGCACTTGTGGCGCTTTTTTCAATTATTGTCTTTTTTCTTCCTTTTGCTGTTAGAAGTTTTGACTGCCTTTATTTTGATGTCATTACTTACCAGGTAAACACGACTAAATACTATACTATATTTCAGGACATTAGCTCCTTGCGCTGGAATCTTAGAAAATCGCTTCTTTTAGCTGGAATTGTCGAAAATTTTTTCAGCGTAGTTATTACTGGCGGCGCCCTAATAATTTATTATTTATGGCTTCTTATTGGGGAAGTCCTTAATGTCAAAAAAAATCTTTCTTGTCTAAGTATCATATACTTGTACAAGAAATGTAAAGGTTTTATTTCCAAAAACCATTTTGAATTATTGCTTGTCTTCATTATCCTCGCTCTTTTCGGTGCCCATCTTTTTTTGCCAGATCGGCCTTATGCTGTTTATTTTACAATTTTGGTGCCGCTTGTTGCTGTTCTTTTTGGCTTGAAAGCAAGCCATTTTTTTGGTAAAATTAAAAGCCCACAAATAAAAAGAGGACTTGGGGCGTTATTTGCCATCATTGTTATCCTTTCGCCACTTCTTGTCAGCGAAAGAACAATTTTAAATGTTAATCCTTTTAAAACCGTTAAAGAAGCAAGTACTTTTATTCAAAAAAACACCCAGCCAGAAGACAAGGTTTTAACGCTTTCTGTACTGCCTGCCCTTTCAGCAAACCGCGAGCTCCTGCCGCATACTGAAAGAGGCAATTATATGTATTTCCCGCGCCTTGACAAAGAAACAGTTCAAAAATACGGGCTTCTTGACGCCGAAACTCTAATTTCGTATATTAATAAAAAAGAGCCAGGAGCAATTGCCTTAACTTCCCGCTATTTTTTTCAAAAAAGAGTAATGGACGCAAAACCAGAATACCAAGAAATAAAAAAAATTCTTAATGAAAATTATTTCCAAGCACTAAAAATAGAAAATTACGCTGGCAACTGGGGACGGCTTTACATCTATCTTCCCCGCAATAATAAATAAATCCCTAGGAAGTTCCTGGGGGATAACCAACAATTAATAAAAGGAGAACTTTAATGACTCAATTTTTCACCAAAAAAAACATTGTTATTACCGCAATTATAATTATAGTTGCCTTAATAATTTTTTCAGTACCGCTTTTCTCAAAGGAGATTGATTACCAACCTAAGTACAATACAAGAGGGTCAGAACTAACTGGAGAGCAAAGTGCTGGCCAAACATTTTACTCAATTGACAAAAGGCTGCACCGAATAAGTATCCTTCTTGCAAATTTCCACAATCGGCCAAACGACAAAGATATTGTTTTTCGCCTTAGAGAAGAAGGAAGTGATAATGATATAAGAACAGTTACTATAAACGCTTCCCAGGTTAAAGACAATGTTTTTCAAGATTTTACTTTTGAGCCAATTAAAGATTCTTTTGGAAAAAAGTATTACTTCTTTATTGAATCACCAGACTCAATCCCAGGCAATGCTATTACCTATCGTTACAACACAGTTGACGAATATCCTTCAGGCGACCTTTATATAAACCATGAAAAGCAAGCCGGAGACCTCGCCTTTAAGGCATCCTACAAAGAATCGCCTCTTGTAATGTGGGGGCAAGGATTTATTAAAGACCCAAAAAAGTTTTTAATTCTTTTGCTCTTTATTGTTATTGCTTGGGTAATTTATTCTCTTATCTTTAAACAAGAGGAAACTAAGCAAAAAGAAGGCAAAGAGGGTGAAGAATAAAAAAGAGCCTTATATAATCATTTCAGTTGTTTTTATTGGTCTTTTAGTCCGGCTTTTTTACGCAAGCTATTTCCCAATAACCAGAGACGAAGGCGCTTATATTTACGACGGTCTTTTGATCAAAGAAGGTTTTATACCTTTTAAGGACTTTTTTACTCGTTCGCCCGTTTTAATTTACACGCTTTCTGCTTTTGTCGCTGTGACAGGCAAAACAATTTTTGCCGGCCGTATCTTGAGCATTTTGTGCTCTCTTGTTTCTGCTTTTCTTTTTTATCTTGTAGGTAAAGAGCTCTTTGGAAAAAGAGTGGCGAAGATAGCTCTTTTTCTTTTCGCGCTTTTGCCCTCCGCTGTCCTGCAGACAATTTATGCCCATACCCAGCCATTTCTAATTTTTCTTCTGCTCCTTGCTACTTATTTATTTGTTGTTGGCTTCAAGAATAAAAAGGCCGCTTTTTTTATCTTAAGCGGTCTCTTCTTAGGCCTGGCAATTTTAGTGAGGCATTCAGCTGCTGCTTACCTTCTGTGGGAAATTATTCTCCTCCTCGTTCTCTTCGGCGAAAATATTCAAACGAAAGCAAAAAGCTCTGCTTTTATTATCCTTGGTTCTCTACTTTCAGCTTTGCCAATTTCAGCTTATCTTATCAGCAAAGCGGGATGGGAAAAAATCTGGCTTACTCTTGGTCCTGGTCTTCTTTTCCGTCTTGGCGCGTCGTCTGAATCTTCAGGCGGTTTTATCCAGATTTTAGCAAGACAAAAAATTCCCGCGCTCTTTTTGATTTCAGAAGAATCTCTTTTAATCATTTTTCTGACAATTTTCTTTTTAATGCCTTTTTGTCTTTGCTTTTTGAAAATTTCGCGCAAAAAGTCTAAAATAATCACCCTTCTTGTCTCATTGGTTTATTTTGCTCTTCTTTTTATTGGCGCTAGAAAAATGGGGATTAGAGGTGAATTTTATACCCCCTCCGTTTTAATTCCTTTTCTGGCGATTATTTGGATAGTCATTGCCACGAAACTGCTTGATTTTTCTAAAAAAATCAAACTAAAAGTAAAACAGCTTAGTTTTTTAATTCCTTTTTCATTTATTATCACGCCACTTTTATCGTATGGTCTTTGGACAAAATTTCACCCAAATTATTTTTCTGAATTTTTAATCGGCTTTACTCTCGCCGCCGCCATTTTTTTGGCTTCGCTCAAAGTCGAAAAGATGACCGCCCTCCTAAAATTCTCTTTTACAATTCTTATTGTGGCTACAATGTTTTCCTCAGTCCATTTTGCACTTACTCTGCCCCACACCGGCGCCTTTCAAATAAAGCCCCTTTATGAAGCAAGGGATTATCTGCGAAAAAACGCAGATCCTGAAGACGAAATTTTCACTTCAGCCGCAATTATCCCTTTTTTAAGCGGCCACCGCCTCGTTCTCAATATCACCCATCCAACAATTTACAAATATTCTTGGATTTCTGAAGATATAGTGGCAAAGCTTGGCCCCACTTTAGACGATGTTCAAAATTACTTAGAAGAAAACAAAACGCCCTGGGTTATTGTCGAAAGCTCAACCCGAAGCGATTATTTTGTTGACCGAGCAGACTTTTATAATTATATAAAAGAAAACTACCGACTTAAAAAAACAATCTACAACCAAATCAGAAACACGCCAATGCCAATAGAGATATATAAGAGAAAATAGTTAATTGCTAATAGCTAATGGTCTTTTAGGATTCCCTCTTCTATTAACAATTAACTATTAGCCATCAGCGATTTTGACTATGTCTCCCAAAAACCTAAAAACTATCTTTATTATCATCACAGCGCTCATTTATTTTTTGTTCGCGGTTTTCTTTATTTACACTTCTGACTCAAGGGGAGAAGAAGGGCTTTATTTCGCGAAAATCAAAGAGGTTTATAAAATTCCTTTTTCTTTTAAAAATTTTGATGCTTATGATTACGGCTTTCTTGCTCTTTTATTTCCAATAAAGCTTCTTTACCTTCGCTTTCTTTCTGAAATTACCGCTTTCTTGGGAGTCATTGTCTTAATGCTTGTTCTATTTAGGCGGGAAAAAATCTGGGAAGGGTTTTTGGCTGGTCTTTTAATCGCGTTAAACCCAATCACGATTTATTATTTTGCCGTTCAAGAAAAATGGTCGCTTCTTTTTTTAGGCCTTGCTCTTTTTCTTTTTATTTACTTTGATTATTCTTTTAAGAAAAATTTCAAAAACATTCTTGGAGTTGTCATTCTTGCTTTTCTCTCACTTATAGAAACCAGTTTTTTTCTTCTTTTGATAGGTTTTTTAGTTTTTCTTTTTCTTAAAAACAAACTTGACCTTGCAAAACCGGAAATTAAATTCAGGCCCCTTGCGATTATTATTTTTGTTTTTTTAGCGCTTCTTTTTTTCTCTTTCCGGGCTCTTAATCAAGATCTTTTTATTGAATCAGATTTGCCCGTTTATCTTGCTCAATATTTTGCGGTAATTCTTTTGTCTCTTTTGGTTGTTTTTTCAAAACAAGCCACTAATAAAAAAAGTTTTCTTCTTTTTATCTTAATTCTTTTTTGCTTAATAGAATTTTTAATTCCCCGCTTTGGATCTCACACCCTTTTCAAAACTGCTTTTTTGCCGTTAACCGCACTTTTTATTAGTCTAAATATTGGCGCACTTTTTAAAGAAGAAAAATATAAGAAAATTCTTTTACCTTTAATAATTATTTTTCTTGTTTTATCGCCCCTGGCCCACAAAAAAGTAGGGGAAAATCTCCTATTTTTTGAAGAAACTCGCAATTCGCCAATTAAAAGCTCTTTAGAACTTGGCGAGCTTATAAAGATGAAAACAGAAAAAAACGCCCAGATTTTTTCAGTTTATCCCTCATTTGCCGCAGAAGCAGGCCGAGAAAATCTGCCAGAAATCAGGGAATGCCATGCAGATTTAAACTACAAAAAGCGCTGCAATGAAAAAAAACAAGTTGAAATTTTAGAAAACTATCTCTTTGAAAACCGCAAAATTGATGCTATTATATTCCTAGAAGAGGATATTGTTGACTATCCAGAAACAAGACGCAAAATTGAAGAAAAATACGAGCTTTCAGCCGAACTCCCACTTCACGTCCGCAAAATGGACAAAGCTCTAATTTATCTCCCCAAAAAATATTAGCGGAGGACTGTCCTCCGTGAAAATATTAGCGGAGGACTGTCCTCCGTGAAAAACTTTCTCTGTGGAAAAAAATGAAGTTTCTTTTCGCAAAAGCAAAAAGATATCCTAAAACCGCAGTTTTCTTGGCTTATTTAATATTGACCCTGGTTTTAACTTATCCTATTGCTTTCAAAATTACCTCGGAAATCCCGGCTGAGGGTGGGGATGCTTTTCAAATTCTGCGGCGTTTTAACTTGCTGGAAAACAAAATTTATCACTTTTTCAGTCCTGAAAAATATCCATCTGAAATAATAGGGGAAACAGAATTCGAGAAGCAGTCAATGCGGAATTTCTTTTTATGGCTTTCAATGCCGTTTCCTCTCATCTTCGGCAACACTGCCGGCTACAACATAATTTGGCTTCTTTCCTTTGCTTTAGCTGGATTTAGCATGTATCTCTTAATTGACTTTCTTATAGGAGATAAAAAAGCAGCTCTTTTTGGCGGGTTTATCTACGCTTTTTCGCCTTATCATTTTGCCCACGGTGCCGGCCATTTCTACGCAATGCACATTGAATGGCTTCCTTTTTACTTTTTATTCCTTTTTAAATTTATTAAAAAGCCAAACTGGAAAAACGGCGCTCTTACTTTGCTTTTCTTCTTGCTAGTTGGGGTTACTGATGCCCAATATTTAATTTTAAGCGCTGTTTTAACGATCCTCCTTGTAATCTATTATCTCCTTCGAAAACCTCATCTTATTCTTAATAAAAAACTTATTAAAATTGCTTTTCTAACTACGGTTCTGGCGCTCGTGGTTCTATATCTTCAATACAGCGCTTATATTCAAATCGCGACTGGGGAGGAAAATTTCTTAAAACCAAAGCTTGTACACGTCAAAAATTACTCTGCCGATCTCTTTTCAATAATCACCCCGAGTTATTTTCATCCCCTCTGGGGCAATTTCTTTTATCAAAATGTGAGTCGCCATTTTAGCGGCAATATTATTGAAAACACAACTTTTGCTGGCTGGCTAGTTCTGCTTTTAGCGCTCTACGGCTTTATTTATGCCTCTAAAGAAAAAAATGTTTTCTTTTTCTTCTGGGGTATTATTTTCTTAATTTTCTTCTTGGTTGCCCTGGGGCCTTTTCTCAATATCCTAGGCCAGTCGCAAAATTTTAAATTTCCACTCCCATATCTCCTCTTTTACAAAATCATACCCTTCTTTGACCATTGCCGCACTGCCAGCCGAAACTTTATCATTGCCCTTTTGGCACTTGTTATTCTAGCTTCCTATGGTCTTAAAAATTTTCCTAAGCCAATTGTCCGTAAAAATCTTTTCTTGTACATTTTTAGTATCTTTATTTTTATTGAGTTTTTAGCCCTGCCATATCCCACCCAAGGAACAGAAGTTCCTGCAACCTATTTCCAAATCAAAGAAGAAAAAGAAAGTTTTAAAATTCTTGAAATTCCGGCATCAAAAAATCAAGATGCCTACAGCGAAGCCCTTTTCTATCAAACAATTCACCAAAAAGAAATTATTGGCGGCATTCCTTTAGCACGACAGGAAGAGCAAAGATTTGATTTTGAACGCCAAACTCCGATTGTCCGTGAACTTCTTTACAAGGATTTCCAAAAACCTCTCCCCAAACTTGACATTTTTAACCAAAACTACAAAGACATTGCCGAGACCGTCTTTAGCTACTACAACATAAAATATATTATTCTTCATAAGAAATATTTAAGCGAAGAGGAAACTAAAAATATTTCTCAATTTATTGAGGACAATTTAGAAAGCCAAAGGGAAGAGCTTAAAGAGCTTGTTATTTTTAAAATCGCTCTCGAAAAACCAAAAGTAATTTTTATGAAACGAGGTAAGGGCTTTGAAAGCAGTGATTTCTCAAGCGGCCGAGCAAAAGGAGTGATTAAAAGCGGTTGGGCAGAAATATTCGTGGTCAATCCCCAAGAAGCGCAAGAAGCGCAAAAAAGAATGCTTTTCTTCTGTCTTGAACCAGAAAAAGAAGGAGTTCTGAGATTATCTTCAGAACAAAAAACTATTTTAGAAGCTAATATCTCCGCGGCCAAAAACTGGTATAATATCGGCATTGAATTAAAAGAAGGCGAAAATAAACTTATTTTTGAATTTGAGCCAAAAGAGCAAAAAGTGCTTATTTGGAACCTTCATTTAAAACAAACTGTTGGTATTTCAGGTTGTACTTGTAAATAAAAACAGGCAATTGACTATTGAAAGTCAAGTGCCAATTGTTAAAAAAGTCAAAAGTCATTAGTATGTGGTTTCTAATAATAATATTGTTATTGGTTCTAACAACGATTATCGTATTTTTCGTCCCCAAAAATCCGCTTGAAAAGGACTGGAAAGAAAAACGCAAGAAGAAAAAAAGGGGCAAAAAGAAAATATTAAAAGCCCTGGCTGAAAAAAGCAAAATCACAAACAATGAAGTTGAAAAACTGCTTGGGGTTTCTGATGCCACCGCAACACGCTATTTAGACGAGCTTGAAAAAGAAGATAAAATAGAGCAAGTCGGCAAAAGGGGCGGTTTTGTATATTATAAGCTAAAAACAAAGTAGTTTACTTTTTACTCCAGCGCTTCGATGGCTCACAAGCTTGTGAGCCATCGAAGCGTTTTTGTTTTATCCCAACTAACCCAAAAAATCTATGCGTTTTTGGAGGTGTCAGAAAAATAAAAGCTCTCCTACGGAAATCAAGTATAGTTATCGCTCTGCAGAGGAACGAGTAGCCCCACAAGCTTGTAAACCATTAAGGCAGTTAAAAAGGACCTTGCTATTAAAAGGTTGAGAAGTTTTTTATTGCTCTTTTAGTCGCCTCGAGGTGCTTTTACAAAACAACGTACACTATACCAAAACACAAAGAAGAGCATTATAAAAGCCGCACTAATCACTAAAGAAAACCAACCCAGAGAGAGAGTTTTGAAAAGAAGAAGGAGGAATAAAAGCGCTCCGAAAAGAATTTCGGCTCGCCGAAATTCTTTTCGGAGCGCTTTTTCTTTAGAAAATTTCACAGCAAGCAAAAAAGCAATAAAGAGAGCTAAAAAGAGCCACCCTAAATTAAAATAATAAGAAACAAGGCCGGCGCGTAAAATATCAAACGCAAGCAAAACCGCAGTAAGCATTAGGAGCATTACAAAAATTTCTTTAAAAATCTGTTTTATTTTTTCTTTCATATTTTAACCATTAATTATTCCGAGGGAATTTCCCCTCGAGGCCTTTGTCGAGACGCATAGATAAGCGTTTCTTTTAGAAAATGAGAACAAATGCGGCGAGACGAGAGCAGCCTTCTTCTGGAAAAGTACTTTCTACTAGTTAAGTCTAAGAAGGCTGCGTGCTCGAGAGGGGAAATCCCGAGGGATAATTATTTTTATCTCATATTTCTGGATTATACAAACTTTCTTTTAAAAAATTGTAAAGAGGGCGGGGAAGTGATTTTGCGATTGACTCAAGAGTAATACCGTCTCGCCGCACCGTGATTTTAATATAATCAACTAAAACCTCACCGCCCGTCTCCTCGATTCCTGGGGCAATAAACCAAAAATCAAGTGACTGGCCAGGATCTAGATAATAATCAGTCAGTCTCAAATTTTTTACCTCGCCAGTTATAAATTCATTGTTTGATTCGCCAAGCGAAAACTTCTTATAATCAGCCCAAAAAGGAGACTTTTTAACTCCAAGCAAAAAATCACCCCTATCACTTCTTTTAAATCTGATTTCAACCTCCAGGAATTCTTCTAAAGGACTGTCAATAAAGAAAAAATCAAAAGTACTGATTTCCCGAGTTGTTTTTAAAAATGCATTTTGCCCTTCGTGAACAACCTCGAAAGGATTTCCTTCCTGGTCCCAGAATTTTCGAAAGCTTTTTGAATCCTCACTAAAGTCATAAAAATAAACAATCTCAGGCCGGAGATCCTGATAAATAAAAAATGAAATTACAGCCAAGAAAAATGCCCAGATAGTTATCTTTACCGGCTTCATATTTTAAGCTTAATAAATACTATCCTTATCCATCTTTATCTTGTATAATAATTTAATCTTTTCTAAACAAGATAATATCTTTCAAGACAAGCATGTCCTCTTTTTTGATTTCTTTAAAAAGCCAAAGGAGCAAACCGTAAAAAGCAAGGAGAGCAACATATTCAAAGGGCAAAAGCCACAACGGCAGATCAAGAAACAGAGCAATAATTGTTGCGCCAAAAGCAATTAAGATAATTTTCGCCGCAAAGCGCACATTCACAAAGGGACCAATTTTATTAAAAAGAATTACTGCCATAATTAAAGTACCGACAGCGGCTGAAAAGAGCGTAGCAAAAGCAGCGCCAGCCATATGCTTCTCCGGGATTAAATAAAAAGCTATTGCCACATTAAGAATCACCATCAAAATGGAAACTTTAAAAGGCGTGGCCGGGCTTTTAATTGCCGCGAAAATATTTGCCAAGATAAAAAAGAGAGTTAAAATACTAAAGCTTAAAACCAAAAAGGGAAAGATATAACTACCTTTTAAATAGGCCTTGCCATAAAGAAACTCCAAGGCCTCTTCGCGAGTAAAATAACTAAGAAAAACTGCTGGCGTTAAAATAATAAATAAAAGGGAAATCATTCTCTTAATGGTGCCTTTTGCTTCTTGAATTTTTTTAGAAGCAAAAGTTTTTACAACAACTGGCAGAGCAAGAAGTGCTAGGGCTTCCAAAAAGAAATAAGGGATTTTAGCAACTGTGTTCGCCGCATTGTAATAACCAGTGGTGACATTATCCTTTAAAAAACTTTTTACTAAAAGAAGACCAATCTCCCGTTGAATGTAAAGAAGAACTGCCAAACCAATAAAGGGTAAGGCGAAAGCAATAAGTTTCTTAGTGGGAAAATCCTTTTCCTTGGAAGGTTGCGGCAAGCTCTTTTTAAATGAAAAGGGGAAAGCAATAAAAAATGTGACCAGAGGAGCAATAATAAAACCTGCAAAAGCACCATAAATCCTAAATACATAAATAAGGCCAATTGCGCTCACCATTTTTACAAGCGAATAAAAAATTGTCAAAAAGGACTGAATGCCAAAAAGACGAAGCCCATTAAAATAACCAACATAAATTGAAAAAAGAGCATAGGCGGGAAGAACAAGAGCTGAGAACTGAATGTAGGGCATAAGCGTTTTGTCATTTAAAAGAAGAACTAAAAGTGGAGAGGCAAGAAAATAAAACGCGCCCAAAATAATGCCAAAGAAAAGTTGAATAAGAAGCCCTTTCTTTAGAATTAAACGATGGGCTTTTTCATTTTTAGGTAAATACTTTGAAAAAGCCCGCGGCACGCCCCAAACTAAAAAAAGATTGAAGACGCCCATCAGGGCCAAAACAATACCGTAGATACCATAACTTTCTGGACCAAGATAGCGGCCAACCCAAAAATGAATTAAAAAACCTGCACCCATCATAACTAACTGGGCAACAGCAAGGTAGATCAATCCTTTTTTAGCGGAAGTAGGTTTCATAAAATAACAATTAACAATTCTATTTTATGTATTTATAAATTTCTCTCTCAATATCACCGCAAGTGACTTGAATTGAATTTTTTACACCTAACTGATATTTTTGAGGTTCTATAAAAACTTTTTTGACTTCCATGGATTTTAGAGAAACTGTTTTTTCAAAAAAGACAGAGTTTGCGGACAAGGCCTTGACCTCACAATTTTTTTCTTCATTATAATAATTCTCAATCATAAAATGAAGGGTTTCATCTTTTGCATCCACAAAATAAACCCCAAGCCACTCACTCTTTTTGAGGTCTGCAAATAAAAAAGTCAAATAAATACCTAAGAAAATAAGAATAAGAGTGCCTAGTAGAATTTTAATTTCACTTTTTGCCATAATGCCACAGTGTTAGATTATCGGTCTCATAAATTTTATTAAAATCTTCAGAAGAAGAAAATGCTTTTGACATTTCAATGCTGTCTAATAAAAGAAAGTTGATGCCATATTTTTCAAAACAAGCTTTTCCTTCCAAGGTACTGGCTTCCTTAACCATTTTTTTAGAGCAGATGTCATAATTAAACGGCGGTTCATAGCGAAACTTCTCAAGCCGGGAGACAACATAGTCAAAGCCGCAGGTAAAATAAACTTTAATCCATTGATCAGCAGTAACATAAATGTGGTCGCTCACAATCCGCTCCTTGCAACTTGCTTGTTTTTGAAGATATCGGGAAATTTGGTGAACTTGAGATGCTTCCTTGTCGCGGCTTTCTTTATCAAAATCCTTAACAAGGCCGTCTAAACTGCCAATAAACGGCAGACCAATTAAAACTATCAGCCCTAAAGTAAAAATAACACTTGAGAAATTTTTCTTTGTTATTCTTAGAACTTGAAAGACGCCAAATGCAGCCATAATCGAAAGGGGATAGACAAGATAATTAGCTACCCGGCCGCTTGGGAGATCAAGATGAAACAAATAAGGGACCCATGAAACAAAAAATAAAACACCCGCCCAAGAAATAAGAAGAAGTTTAGCGACACTTCTTTTTCTAATGGTTTTTAAAATAAAGAAAAGGCCAAGAAGAGCTAAGAGGATTCGGAAGTAGCCGACAATAGGAGGATATTCATTAAGCTTGACGCCCCACGCAACTCTAAAGGTTGGCTCGCGAAGAACATTAGAAACCGCTTGGCTTTTTAGATAGTAGGGTGTGTAAACAAAAACTAAAAACAAAATCACGAAGAGAAGGGTTAAAATAAAAACCGGGCTTTTAAAATAGAGAAGCCAGTTTTTAAAAAGTCTTTTCAGAAAAAATATATTTTTTAAAACCAGGGAGAGGATAAAGATTGCGAAAATAATCAAGAATAAAAACATTGAAAGATGATGTGAAAGCCCAAGTCCTAATACCCCAAGCACAAAAACACTCAAAAATCTTGCCCCGTTAGAAAATTTTAATTTCCTAACGGGGCAAAGATTTTTCTCTTTGAGGCCGCGGTAAAGAAAGTAGAAACAAAAAGGAATAAGAGCATTGCCAAGTAAGTTGCCAACAACTCCTCCCAAAACAGAATTTGCCTGAGGCGCTTCAAAAGGATAGAGAACGCCTACAAAAAAAAGGGCTAAAAGAGCAAGAATCTCGTTCTTAAAAAGCCGACGTGCAAGAACAAAAGTTGCAAGAAGGCCGGCTAAATTAACTAAAAACAAAACAACAACCCCAAAAATGCTCTTTAAGGAAATGCCTGTCATTAAGCTAAAAACAACCAAAATAAGATGCTCGCCAACAATAAAATCAGGCTGTCCATAATCAGGAATATGTCCGCTTCTTGCTATTTCTTCGGCCCAAAAGCTATGGTGCGCCAGGTCTGTTGCTGAAGGAACAATATTGTGATAAAAAACAGCAACTCGTAAAAAAACAACTAAAAACAAAATTAAAAAGAAAAGAAAAGTCAGTTTCAAAAAATCTTTCTGAGGCGCTTTCTCAAGACCTTTAAACCCCCACGCCAAAGATTTTGGTGTGGGGGTAAAATTATTAACAATGAGCAAAACAATAAAAAGAAGAAGATAACTTATAAAAATAGAT
>CAZYLA010000002.1:0-29048 GCA_964648435.1 uncultured Candidatus Saccharibacteria bacterium | reverse complement strand
TCCTTTGGGGGTTATTTCCAGAATGAACATTGGTCAGATTTTAGAAACTCACCTTGGCTATGCTGCAAACACTTTAGGATACAAAGTTGCCTGTCCCCCCTTTGAAGGCCCTAATGAGGCAATGATTAAAGAAGAACTCAAAAAAGCTGGTCTTCCTGAAGATGGAAAAATAGAACTTTACGATGGCCGTACTGGCGAAAAGTTTTCTCAAAAAGTTACAGTTGGCTATATTTATATGATGAAGCTTAATCACCTTGTTGAAGATAAAATTCACATGCGGGCCACAGGTCCCTATTCTTTAGTGACTCAGCAGCCTCTTGGGGGGAAAGCTCAATTTGGGGGTCAGCGCTTTGGAGAAATGGAAGTTTGGGCGCTAGAGGCCTATGGAGCAGCTTATTCTCTTCAAGAAATGTTAACCATAAAGAGTGATGATGTTGTTGGAAGATCTAGGAGTTATGAGGCTATTGTCAAGGGAGAAGAAATAAAGCCACCAAGCATCCCAGCATCATTTAATGTTCTTGTTAAAGAACTTCAGAGTTTATGCCTTGATGTCGAGTTAATTAAAGAGGACAAAAAATAATGGCTAAATGGTTGCCACTTCTCCCCTTGCAATGTAAGAGCCTTCTTATGATTTCTATGGGCTAATGCCATTTTCTTTTGATATTCTCTCGTCTTAACCATTTAACAATTTAATTTATGGAAAGCGAACAAAAGGATATTAAAGATTTTAACGCCATCCGTCTAAGCGTTGCTAGCCCGGATGACATTTTAAATTGGTCTTATGGGGAGGTAATCAGGCCAGAAACAATCAATTACCGGACTCAAAAGCCAGAGAAAGACGGTCTTTTTTGTGAGAGAATTTTTGGACCGACAAAGGACTGGGAATGTTATTGTGGTAAATATAAAAAAATTCGTTACAAAGGAATTATTTGCGATAAATGCGGGGTTGAAGTAACTAGAAGCATTGTTCGACGGGAGCGCATGGGCCATATTCAACTTGCAGTCCCAGTGAGCCACATTTGGTTTTTAAAAGGGGTTCCTAGTAAAATTGGTCTTCTTTTAGGAATGGCTACAGCCGCTTTAGAAAAAGTTATCTATTTTGTAAATTATATTATTACTGAAGTTAATGAGAAAGAAAAAGCGGCTTCTTTAGAACAGATTGAGAAAGAATTAAAAGCCAAAAGAAAAGAAGTTAGATTTCATTTCAAGGAAGAAATTGCCAAGATAAAAAACGAGTATGACCACAAAATGAAGGAAGCAAAAGAAGCTGCCAAAGAAGAGTTAAATAGAAAATACTTAGAAGCCCTTAGCGAGAAAAAGAGAGAAAGGAATGAGTCCTTAAAAAGATTAGAAGATGCAGCTATCGCTGCTAGGGAAGAATTACGTTCTTTAGTAAAATTAAATGTTATTTCTGAGAGTGCTTATCGTGATTTGAGTTTAAAATATGGCCATGTTTTTAAAGCTGGTATTGGTGCTGAAGCAGTTCAGGAAATTGTTAAAAATTTAGACCTTAAGAAATTAGCGGCCGCGCTTGAGAGAGAAAAGAAAAAAGCGGGTGAGGCAAAGAGGCGAAAAGTCCTCCGGCGCCTGGAAATCATTTACGGTTTTCTCCAAGCAAGAATAAAGCCAGAGTGGATGTTTATTACTGTCTTGCCGGTGATGCCACCGGATCTTCGACCAATGGTTCAATTAGATGGTGGTCGCTTTGCTTCTTCTGATTTGAATGATCTTTATCGTCGCGTTATTAACCGCAATAATCGTCTTAAACACTTAATAGAGCTTGGTGCCCCCGAAGTTATTTGCCGAAACGAGAAACGGATGCTCCAAGAAGCAGTTGATGCTTTAATTGATAATACTGCCCGGCGCGGAGAAGCGGTAATGTCTTCAACGGGGCAGCGTCGCGTTCTCCGCTCAATTGCGGACATGCTTAAAGGAAAACAAGGCCGTTTTCGTCAGAATCTTCTTGGTAAACGGGTAGACTATTCTGGTCGAAGCGTCATTGTTGTTGGGCCAGAATTAAAAATGGGTCAATGTGGCCTACCTAAAATAATGGCCTTGGAGCTTTTTAAACCTTTTGTTATTCGAGAGCTTATTAACCGTGGTCAGACGCACAATATTAGAAGTGCGGTCCGGATGATTGAAGAGGAAGACAAAGCAGTTTGGGATGCTCTTGAGGATGTTGTTCGTGAACGAAAAGTTCTTTTAAATCGTGCCCCCACACTTCACCGTCTAGGAATCCAAGCTTTTTCCGCCCAACTTATTGAAGGAAAAGCAATTCAAATTCATCCTCTTGTTTGTGCGCCATTTAATGCTGATTTTGATGGTGACCAGATGGCAGTTCATATCCCCTTAAGCCAACAGGCTAAAAAAGAAGCAAATGATGTTATGGCAAGTACGGAGAATCTTTTAAAACCAGCTGATGGAAAACCGGCTACCGCTGCCTCTCAAGACATTGTTTTAGGATGTTATTATTTAACCGCAATTAGAAAGGGCACAAAGGGCGAGGGTAATATTTTTAGTTCTAAAAAAGAAGCGCTCCTTGCTTATAATACCGGCTTTCTTGATTTGCAAGCAAAAATAAAGGTTCTTGATAGCAAGGGAAAGCTTCTTGAGACTTCGGTGGGGCGGTTAATTTTTAATGAAGTTTTGCCTTTAAAGACAAAATATATTAACAAAGCAGTCAATAAAAAAATTCTAAAAGAAATTATCGCTGAAAGTCTTTATAAGTCTGGCAGTAAAAAAACTGTTGAATTTATGGATAAACTTAAAGAGCTTGGTTTTAGATACGCGACTATTTCTGGTTTTACTTGGGGGATGGATGACCTTAAAATACCGAAAGAAAAAAAAGAAATTATTCAGGAAGCTGAGAGAGAAGTTGAAAATATTAAAAAACAGTTTGAAATGGGACTTTTAACAGAAGACGAGCGGTATGAGCGAGTAATTGAAATTTGGAGCGGGGTTAGAGAAAAAATTGCCGATCTTGTTTCCAAAACATTAGAAGTGAATGGCTCTGTTTATAGTATGGTACAATCCGGCGCTAGAGGTTCTTGGGCTCAAACTGTGCAGATGACTGGGATGAAAGGGCTGGTGACAAATCCCGCGGGCCGGACAATTGAGTTGCCAATTAAAAGTAGCTTTAAAGAAGGTTTTGATGTTTTGGAATACTTTATTTCAACGCATGGCGCGAGAAAAGGTATGGCGGATACCGCACTTCGAACGGCCACTGCCGGGTATCTTACAAGACGACTTGTCGATGTGGCTCAAGATGTGGTTGTTCGCGGTAGCGACTGTGGGGATAAAGAAGGAGTAGAAATTACCAGAGAGGACAGTGAAGAGATGAATGAATCTTTTGCAGATTCAATTTTTGGCCGCACTGTCCTACAAGATATTATTGACCCTCGGACTAAAAAGAAGATTGCTAAGAAAGGCGATGTTTTGGATCAAAAAATAGCTAAAAAAATTGATAAAATTCCTTCAATAAAGAAGATAAGAATTCGTTCAGTAATGACATGCAAGCTTCTAAAAGGAGTTTGTCAAAGATGTTATGGTTTTGATTTAGGAACAGATGAACTTGTAAAAAAAGGTGAATCTGTGGGAATTGTGGCAGCTCAAAGTATTGGTGAGCCCGGGACCCAGCTTACAATGAGGACTTTTCATACTGGTGGAGTTGCTGGTGGCGGAGATATTACTCAAGGACTTCCTCGGGTTGAGGAGATTTTTGAAGTCCGCCCACCCAAGGGTGAGGCCTTAATGAGCGAAATTAATGGCAAGGTAAAAATTGAAGAAACTGAAAAAGAAACCAAAATTAAAATTTATGGAATGGAACTTCCGGAAGATAGCTATAGTTTGAGGGGCAAAAAGAAAGTTCCTTCGCTAAGAAAAGGGGTTGAGGTTAAAGAAAAGGAAGTTATTGCCGTTGATAGAGAAGGAAGAAAAATTAAAGCTAAGAAAAAAGGAAAAGTAATTAAAGTTTCTTCCAACGAGCTTATTATTCAGCGTCTTGAGCCAGAAGTGAGGGAATATATTGTTCCTCCTAATCTAGCAATTTGGGTTAAAGATGGAAACGTAGTTAAGAGAGGCGACCAGCTCACTGAAGGTCACTTAAATCTTCGAAAACTCTATCGGGTTGCCGGGACAATCCCTGTTCAAAAATATATTATAAAGGAAATTAAGAAAATTTATACCGCCCAGGGTGAGGCTATAAATAATAAGCATATTGAGATAATTATTCGCCAAATGTTTTCCAAGGTACGGATTAAGAAATCTGGCGACACCATGCTTTTACCTGGCCGAGTTGTTGACAAGGCAACTTTTGAGATGGTTAATAAAGAGGTAGCCAAGAAAAAGGGCAAGGTCGCGACTGGCGAGGATTTGCTTTTGGGAATTACCAAGGCATCACTCTCGACAAGTAGCTTTTTGTCAGCTGCTTCCTTTCAAGAAACTGCCCGGGTATTAATTGATGCCGCAGTTTCTGGCAGAGTTGACTATCTTGAAGGCCTTAAAGAAAACGTGATTATTGGGAAATTAATTCCTGCGGGAACAGGATATCGCGAGAAACGAAATAGCAATAACAAATAGCAAATCGCAGAGAGTAAAACGCAGATTTTAACGCTTCACTCATCGTGTGAAGCGTTAAAAATTTGATGTTTTTTTGCCAAGTTCGCCATTTTGGCGACCTTCTTCTTTTAATAAGGTAAAAAAGGTATAAATTGTGGCGTAAAAGCCCGCGATTTATCGCGGGCTTTTACGCCACAGAGTTAATTGTTAACTGCCAATTGTCAATTGTTAATAATTAAGCTATAATTAACTTGAAACTGTTTAAATTATGTCTCGGAGACGAAAATACAAAAAAAGAAAGCCTTATTATTACCGCCGCAAGCGGCCGCGAAGGAAAGTCAAGCTTTTTAAGATGAGGAATTTTAAGCCGGATTTAAAACCCGAAACTTGGCGGGGGATTATTATTGTTTTCTTAATTGCTTTGTGTCTGATTAGTGTATTAAGCTTTTTTGGCCTCTCTGGTGCCTTTGGTAAAAAATGGCTTGAGGTTTTAAAAGTTCTTTTTGGTTGGGGCGCTTATGTAGTTCCTTTTATTGTTGCTGGCCTTGCTTTTTCTGCGAGCAATCCTGAGCGCTTTGGAGTTCGTTTTGGTAACTTTCTTGGTGGTTTTTTGTTAATTCTTTCTTTGCTTACCTTTTTTCATTTATTTTTCTCTGCTGAAGACGCTCTAGATATTGCCGCAGAAGGTAGAGGTGGCGGCTATTTTGGCCTTCTTTCCTATCCTCTTAGAATTTATTTAGGGTTAGTTGCTTCTTTTATTATTGTCATTGCTCTCTTTTTGATCTCAGTTTTAATGACCTTAAGCATTTCTTTAAAAGATGTCTGGAACTTCTTTGGGGCTATTTTTGAGAAAATAAGGTGGCAACGTACTCAAAAAATAAAAGAAAAAGAAGAAGAAGAAAAAGGGAAAGAAACTGTGCCTGAAGAGAAAAAAGAAAAAAAAGAGTTTGCTTTTAAAAAACATTCCCTTATTGGCGAAAAAAAAGAAGAGGAGGAAATAGAAAAGGCGAGTTTAGATATTGCCAAGCCAGCAACCTATTTTAAAGATAAAACCTATAGAAAGCCGCCGTTTGACCTTTTATCTGATGTCACCACAAAACCAAAAAGTGGTGATATTAAAGTCAATGCTCATATTATTGAAAGAACTTTAGCGAATTTTGGAATTAAGGTAACAATGGGCGATGTCAAGGTCGGTCCCACAGTAACTCAATTCACTCTTAAGCCAGAGGAAGGCGTCAAGTTAAGTAAAATCACAGCTCTTCACAATGACCTTGCCCTTGCTCTGGCAGCGCATCCGATTCGTATCGAGGCGCCAATCCCAGGAAAATCTTTAGTTGGAATTGAAGTTCCTAATAAAGCAGTTTCTATTGTGCGGCTTAGACCAATTTTAGAAGATAAAACTTTTCAAGAATCAGCCCATCTTGTTTTTGGCCTAGGAAGGGATGTTAGTGGCAATATTATTTTTGCAGATATTGATAAAATGCCGCATCTTTTAATATGTGGCGCTACTGGCAGTGGTAAGACCATTGCGATTAACTCCCTTATTATAAGTTTGGTTTATAAAAACCCACCCTCGCTTCTCAAGTTTATCTTGGTTGATCCAAAGCGCGTTGAATTAAGTGTTTACAATGGGATTCCTCATCTTTTAACTCCGGTTATCACGGATACTGATAAGATTGTAAATGCGCTTCGGTGGACCGTTGGAGAGATGGAGCGGCGTTATGAGCTTTTATCCAAGAATCATCACCGCGATATTGATTCCTACAATCGTTCTTTTAAAGAAAAATTGCCTTATCTCCTCTTAATTATTGATGAGCTTGCTGATATTATGGCTTCTCATGGTCGTGAGGTTGAGGGCGTAATTGCCCGTCTTGCGCAGCTTGCTCGTGCCGTTGGAATCCATCTTATTTTGGCTACCCAAAGGCCAAGCGTTGATGTAATTACTGGTCTCATTAAAGCGAACATTACTTCAAGAATTGCTTTTGCGGTTGCCTCTAGCGTTGATTCACGAACGGTTTTAGATGTGTCTGGCGCGGAGCGACTTCTTGGCAATGGGGATATGCTTTTTATGTCATCTGACCACTCAAAGCCAAAACGAATTCAAGGAGCTTATATAAGTGAAGATGAAATAAAACGGTTGGTTAGTTTTTTGAAAAAAACTTCTACACCCGAATATAATGAAGAGATTACAGAAATCACAAAAGGAGAGGTTATTTCACCAAATGGTGAAATAGTTGATGATGAACTTTTTGAAGAGGCAAAAAAAGTTGTTTTAAATGCAGGCAAGGGCTCGGCATCGCTTTTGCAAAGGCGGCTCAGGATTGGCTATGCTCGCGCCGCGCGCCTTCTTGATCTTTTAGAAACAAAAGGCATTGTTGGACCAGCTGATGGAAGTAAGCCAAGAGAGGTGCTTTCAAGAGAAGAGAGCGAAGATTTTTATAGCGAGAACGAGGAAAGTGATTATAATAAAGACGCGAATTAAGAACAAATTATTCATAATTCTAATAACTGATGGGTAATAATTTTAAAAAAAGAAAAGTTTTAACAATGACCGTGGGCGAAGAGCTGAAATCTTTAAGAGAAAGCCGTGGGCTTACCCTTCGTGAAGTTGCTGCAAAAACAAAAATTCAAGAGGCCTATCTTAAGGCACTTGAAACAGGACATTATCAAGATTTACCAGCAGATGTTTATGTTAAGGGGTTTATTAAAGGATATGCTGATTTTTTAAACCTTGATTCTAAAGATTATCTAAAAAGATATATTAAAGAACGAGGAATTCATTCTAACATTGAAGAGGTAAAAACTCCCGTTCCCAAAAAAACTCGTTCTTTATCTAGACGTTCCTTTATTATTACTCCTAAAAAAACAATTACCGGTATTATTGTTCTTTTGGTTCTTCTGATTCTTTCTTATATTTACTATCAAGTTAATTCTTTTGTTTCTCCACCAAAGCTGTCAATTGAAACACCTGCTGAAAATATTAGAATTCGAGGCAATTCAATTACAGTTACTGGCCAAACTGATCCTGAAGCAACTCTTACCATTAACGGTCAGCCTGTTTTTGTAAGTGAGAGTGGCTATTTTAATGAGAATGTGACCTTAAAAGAAGGGAGTAATTTTTTAAAGATTGTGGCCGTGGGATTTTCCGGAAAAAAAACAGAAGCTACCCGAGAAGTAATTGTTGAGCGACGTGGAGAAGTTGCCTCTGGAGAAGTTGCAGCTGGAGAAGTCGGAGGAGAAGGTGAGGAATTAGTTTTAAAGGTGGCGATTAAAGATGAGCCGACTTGGCTTTCTATTGATAGTGACGGTAAAAATGTTTACAGCGGCGTGATGATTCCGGGTTCAAGTGAAAGTTTCAGCGCCAAAGAAAGAATCAATGTTACTTCAGGGAAAGCGAATCAAACAGAAATATTTTTAAACGGGAGATTTCTTGGCGTTTTAGATGATTCTCCTGGGGCAGTGAGAGACGTTGAGTTTACTCGCGGAACAGAATTTAAAGAGTAGTTGCTTTTTATTTTAAATTGAGTTATAATAAGATGTTAAACATATGGCAAAAAAAGAAAAAGATCAGAAAGGATTAAGAGAAAAGAAAAAAGCAGTTGATCTAGCGATTGAGCAGATAAAAAATCGTTTTGGTGACGGTGCGATTATGAAACTTGGAGAAGCCCGCAAAGTTGATGTTGATTCAATTCCAACAGGCTCAATTTCGTTAGATATTGCTCTTGGGGTTGGCGGCGTGCCAAGAGGCCGAATTATTGAGATTTTTGGACCTGAAAGCTCGGGAAAAACTACTTTAGCTTTGCATATAGTAGCGGAAACCCAAAAAAAAGGCGGTGTGGCGGCTTATGTTGATGCAGAGCACGCTTTGGATCCAGTCTATGCAGGAAAAATTGGGGTTAAAATAAATGATCTTTTAATCTCCCAGCCAGATGCCGGTGAGCAAGCCCTGGAAATTTTGGAAAGTTTAGTCCGCACTAATGCGGTTGATCTGATTGTGGTTGATTCAGTGGCTGCGCTAACTCCACGGGCAGAAATAGAAGGTGAAATGGGCGATGTTCATATGGGTCTTCAAGCACGGCTGATGTCTCAAGCTCTTCGTAAATTAACCGCGATCGCCGCAAAATCACGTACCGCGATTATATTTATAAACCAAACTCGAATGAAGATCGGAATGGTGTTTGGTAACCCGGAGACAACCCCTGGTGGTAAAGCGCTGAAGTTTTACTCGAGTGTAAGAATCGATCTCCGACGCAAAGCCCAACTCAAGCAAGGCGATAAGATTATTGGTAATCGGATTTATGTTAAAGTTGTCAAAAATAAAGTTGCCTCGCCCTTTAAGACCACTGAGTTTGATATTATGTATAATGAAGGCATTTCTTATACTGGTGATATTTTAGATAGTGCAGTGAATTACAAAATTGTCCGTAAAAGTGGTTCCTGGTATATTTTTGGTGAAGAAAAACTTGGCCAAGGCCGCGAAGCCGCGAAAAAATATTTAAAAGAAAATCCAAAATTACTAAAAACATTAGTTAAAGAGATAAAAATTGCTGCTAGAGAAACAGAATAAAAGATTTCAGATTTTAGATTGTAGATTTCAAATTGTAGATTTTTAGTGCAAAAAAAAATTACGTAACAAGTTACGTAATTTTTTTTACGCCCTTGTTTAATGCTTTACGCGAAAAATAAAAATTGGCTAATATTAGCCCAAAATAGCGATTTTCGTGAAAATCGGGCTTGACCCCTACACCAATGAAATTGGTCTTGTGCTCCTGAAGTTCGCTGGGTTTTCTTGGAAAAAAACCTGAGAAGTGATTTTGGAGTTTTGGGTCCTTTGGAATCTCGTGCCAGAGCAAAGCTCAGTGTGAGGCAAGTTTGGTCCTTTGGTCTGCCCCGGTTGCTTCGCGGTTCCGCGAAATGTCGGGGCTTTTTATTTTAAAATAAGACTTGCGCCCAGCATATTCTCGCGAGGCGCAATAGCATAAGAAATTAACAACTTAAAATCTCCAATCTTAAATCAAAAATCTAAAATCTCCATCACGCTCTTTCCTTATATTTTCTGGTTTCGCTGTCAACTTTTATTAAATCATTTTTGTTTATAAATAATGGTACAGCGACTTTTAAACCGGTTTCTAAAACGACTTCTTTGCGGGCTGTGCCTGCAGTGTCGCCGCGGATATTTGGCGGTGCTTCAGTAACTTTTAAAATAACTGTGCGCGGCAACTCAATATTAATTGGCTTTTTTTTATAGAAAAGAATTGTTGTTTCCTGGCCTTCTTTGAGAACTTGGGCTTTTTCTCCAATTTGAGATTTATCCAGAGAGATTTCTTCAAAAGTTGCTTTATCCATAAAATTAAATTTTCCTTGACTTTCGTAAAGAAAATTTGCTTTTCTTCTCGTTAGTTCAATTTCTTCAATCTTTTCTTTTCCTTGAAGTGTTTTTGAAAGCGTGTTGCCAGAAATGAGATGTTTTAGTTTTACGTTTAAAAGCGCGCCAGCCCGGCCGAGTTTGCGGTGGGCCGCTTCTAAAACCAAAAAGGGCTCATTATTTATTTCAATAAAAAAGCCCTTTTTTATTTTATTCAAAGAAAGCATCTTTATTTAGTAACAAATGGTAAAATGCCGACAACACGAGCTCTTTTAACTGCCCGGGCAATTTGGCGCTGGTGCCTGGCGCAGACTCCGGTTTTTTTACGTGGCAGAATCCGTCCCTGGGGAGAAATAAATTTTCGGAGTAGCTCCTCGTTTTTATAATCAATTTCTTCTGTCTCCTCTCCGGTGCAGAGAGGACAAGCCTTTTCTTGATTTTGAGGTAAATAAATCATAAATTTAGCAAATAGCAAATTGCATAATCGCAAATCGTAAAAATAATAGACAATAAGCGATTAGCAAGCTTGCGATATGCCGGTTAAAATGGCATATCTTCAATTTTGATTTCGTCACCCTTATCTTCCTTTTTGGGACCTTCTTCTTCTTTAGGAGTTTCAGGCAAGCTCTTGGTTTCTTCCTCTTTTTCTTCTGGAACTTCTTCAATTAGGGGTTCTTCTTTCGTTTCTTCAGTTTCCTTGGTGGCTGGTGTTTCAGAGGGAGGCGGTGGCATTTCTTCAACTTCTTTGATCCCAGCGGGTGAGCCAAGCATAATCATATTGTCAGCAATGATTTCGGTGCGGTAGCGCCTTACGCCATCTTGGCCTTCCCAGCTTCTTGTCTGGAGTCGACCTTCAATGTAAACTTGACGGCCCTTTGAGAGATACTGACCACAGATTTCAGCAAGTCGGCGCCAAGCAACAACATTATGAAATTCTGTTTTTTCCTGCTTTTCGCCGTTTGGATTTGTCCAAATTAAGTTTGTGGCTACACTAAAAGAGACCACGCTTACACCAGAAGGAGTTGTTCTTACTTCTGGGTCTTGAGTTACTCGACCAATGATTTGAACTTTGTTTAGATCCATAGTTTTGCTCGTTAAATTGTTAATTCTTATGAATTAAAAACTAAAACAGTTTTTCTTTTGGTAACGCATTACAAAACCCAAAATCCAAAGCAAGAAATGTCAAATAAAATCCAAATGACTAAATGCTAAAAATATAAATAATGAATGTTTTGGATTTCGAGCTTTTGACTTGATTGGGGTTTTGGGTTTTGACATTTGTTATTGTTAATTCGTTATAAACGCTTAGATTCAATGTTGTCAATAAATAACTTGCTTATTTTTTAAAAAGCGTTTTGAATACTAAGCGATATTCTCCTTCAGAATTTCATCGATTTTCTTGTCAATTTCTTCAAGATCAGCTTTTTCTTGTTTTTTAGGCGACTTTGAGGGTGCTTTAATTTTCTTTTTTTTCTTAGGCAAGACCATTTTTTCTTTTATTTCTTTTCTGCCTGTGATCATAAAACGCAAGATCTCTTTTTGCAGTCTTAATTTTTTGTCTATTTTAGCAATATCTTGAGGGGTTGCTAAAAATTGGGTTATTAAAAAATAGCCACTACCTTCTTTTTTAATCGGATAGGCAAATCTCTCTTTAGGAAGGGAATTTTCTTCAATAATTTTAGCTCCAGTTTTAGTAAGCAGGGAATTAACTTTTTTTCTAACCTTGTCTTTTTCTCCTTTTTTAGAAACAAGGTAAATAATCTCGTAATCTTTTTGCATAACTCAAAGCTTTAAATAACTTATTTTAGTTTAACACAGATAATTAATTTTAGCAAGGGTTATTTTTACAAATTAACGAACGATTGCGATTAGCGAGCTTGCGATTTACTATTTTTGATATTTAAACAGAATAACATCTCCATCTTGAATCTTGTAGTTCTTACCTTCATCTTTAACAAGTCCTTTTTCCTTTGCCTTTTGCCACGACTTGCTCTCCAAAAGAGTTTTAACATTGATTGTTTCTGCTCTAATAAAACCTTTTTCGAAATCAGTATGAATAAGGCCGGCAGCTTGAGGTGCTTTTGTTCCTTTTTTGCATGTCCAGGCGCGAGTTTCCTTTTCGTTAAAAGTGTAGAAAGTAATAAGATTAAGAATTTCATAGGCCTTTTTGATCAAGTTTTTAAGGTCTGATTCTTTAAGCCCAAATTCTTCTAAAAATTCTTTTTTCTCTTGGTCATCTAATTCGCTGATTTCTTCCTCAACCTTGATTGATAAGGGAATAACATTTTTGAAATTTTTTTCAAGGTTTTTAACAAGTTTCTGTTTTTCTTTAATTTGACTTTCTCCGATATTAATAACATAAATTACTGGCTTTAAAGTTAATAAAAAAAGCTCTTTAATAATTTCTTTTTCTTCTTCGTCAATTATTTCCCTTGCTGTTTTTCCTTTGTTTAAGCCATTTTTTAGGATCTCAAGAATTTCTTTTTCTTTTTTTGCGTTTTTGTTTCCAGCTTTAACTTCACTTTCAATTTTTTGAAGCCGCTTGCAGATTGTTTCCAGGTCTTTTAAAATTAGTTCGGTGCTGACAGTTTTAATGTCTTCTTTTGGGTCAATGCGGTCCGCGACATGCTTGATATTTTTATCTTCAAAAGCACGCACCAAATGACAGATAGCGTCAACTTCTCTAATGTGCGCCAGAAATTGATTTCCAAGTCCCTCACCTTTGTGAGCGTTTTTAACAAGGCCGGCAATATCAACAAATTCAATCACTGTTGGGATTTTTTCTTTTGAGCCCGTGATTTTAAAGAGTTCGTCTAAATTTTTATCCGGCACTTCCACAATTCCAATATTTGGGTCAATCGTGCAAAAAGGATAATTAGAAATATCAACCTTTTTTCGCGTTAGGGCCTTAAAAAGAGTTGACTTGCCAACATTGGGCAGGCCGACTATACCGATAGAGAATGACATAGTTTCATTATACAAAAACAATTAACAATTAACAATTAACTATTAACTATTAATCTTTTTTGTTATAATGAAGTTATGGCAGAGGTTGATTCAAAAATTTTTCGAGCATATGATATTCGCGGGCTTTATCCTTCTGAGGTCAATAAAAAAGCCGCTTTTTTAATTGGCCGGGCACTGGGAGATTTTTTAGGAGCCCGGAAAGTAGTGGTTGGTCGGGGCGTTCGTTTTTCTTCAAAAAAACTTTCTAAAAAGCTCATAAAAGGTCTTTTAGAGCAGGGCGTCAATGTAATTGATATCGGGCTTGTTTCAACGCCAGTTTTATTTTGGCGCGTTTTTAAAGAGGGAATTGATGCAGGGATAATAGTAACTGCCTCGCATAATCCTATTGAATACAATGGTTTTAAAATCCTAAAGGCAAATGGTGAAATGATTGGCGTAGACACGGGCTTTAAAGAAATTCAAGAAATAATCAAAAAGAATAATTTTAAAAATATCGCTAGAAAAGGAGAGTATTCTCAAGAACAAGGGGCAATAGAAAAATATGTTCAAGAAATTATTAAAAGTTTTCCGGATTTTGAAAGATTAAAGAAATTTAGGATTGCAGTTGACGCTGCAGGTGGTCCTGGTGGGTTAGTTATGAATAGTTTTTTTAAGCACTTAGAAAGTGAACTTTTTGCGCTAGAATTTAAATTGGATCCTTATCTTCGGCACGAGCCAAACCCCCTTATTTTAGAGACAATTCAAGACCTTAAAAAGACAATTCAAATAAAAAAATGCGACTTTGGGTTTGCTTTAGATGGTGACGCTGACCGAGTGATTATTTTAGACGAACGAGGCGAATTTGTGCCGCCAGACTTAGTAATTGCGCTTCTTGCCAAAGAGATTCTTAAAGAGAATCCGGGTGCAAAAATTGCTTATGACCATCGTTCGAGCAAAGCCGTACCCGAAAGAATAAAAGAAATGGGTGGAATACCAGTTAAAATGCCAGTTGGGAGCGCTATTATAAAGCGGCGAATGAAAAAGGAAAAAATTATTTTTGGCGGGGAGACAAGTGGCCATTATTTATTTCAAGAAACATTTTATGCTGAGTCGCCCCTTTTTGTGATCCTGCATGTTTTGAAGATTTTAACTGAAGAAAATGAGCCACTTTCAGAGGTAATGAAACGGATTCAAAAATATTTTAAATCAAATGAGCTTAATTTTGAGCTTAGAGATAAAGAAAAAGTTTTTGCGGCGGTTAAAGAAAGATACAACGACGCCCAGATTTCTTTTTTTGACGGGATTACGATAGAATATCCTGACTGGTGGTTTAATTTAAGGCCGTCGCGAACCGAGCCCCTTTTACGTCTTAATTTAGAAGCAAAAGAAAAAGGACTTTTTGAAGAAAAACTAGAAGAAGTGAAAAATTTGATTACGAGTGCTTAAAATACTAGTATTTATATTAGTCCTTCGGTACGCTCAGGATATTAGGATAAAAAATTTGCGCCAAAAAACGACGTCGCTTGCGACGTCGTTTTTTGGCGCAAAAATAGAATTTTTTACTTTACGCCGATTTTCTTTTTGACTTCTTGCATTTTAGCATTTGCAATTTCGCGGGCTTTTTTTGCGCCACCATCGAGGATTTTATAAATCTCGGCAGGTTTTTTTACTAGCTCATTATATTTCTTCTGAATCGGGGATAGTTTTTCAATAATTGTCTTGGCAAGTTCTTTCTTAAAGTCAGCGTATCCTTTGCCTTTAAACTTTTTAATAGTTTCTTTTTCGCTTTTTTCAGTGAGTCCTTGATAAATTCGAAGAAGATTTGAAATTGCAGCCCTTTTTTCGCAAAAAGTGATTTTATTGCCAGAGTCAGTCACTGCCTTTTGAATTTTTTTCTGGATTAACTCAGGGCTATCAGTTAAACTGATGTAGCTTAAATCGCTAGTAGCAGTTTTGCTCATTTTTTCGTTTGGATTTTGAAGCGACATTACCCGGGCAATTTTAGTTAGAAGAGCTTCGGGTATCTTGAAAGTTTCGCCATATCTTTTATTGAACTTTTTTGCTAGGTCTCTTGTAAATTCAATGTGCTGAACTTGATCTTCGCCAACAGGAACAACGTCCGTATTATAGAGGAGAATGTCTGAAGCCATTAAAATTGGGTAATTCAAAAGACCCGCGTTAATTTTTTCTTTGTATCGGCGTGTTTTTTCTTTGTACTGAGTCATTCGCTTAAGTTCACCAAGTGGGGTTACTGTACTTAAAATCCAAGTAAGTTCAGTATGTTCAGGGACATCTGATTGCTTGAAGATAATACATTTTTCGGGATTAATGCCCGCGGCAATGTAAAGGCTAGCTAGATTTAAAATGTTTTTGCGAAGCTCATCTGGCTTTTGAAAGACCGTTAAAGAGTGATAATCAACAATACTAAAAATTGAGTCATATTTTTCCTGTAGCTCAACCCAATTTTTAATTGCGCCAAGCCAGTTGCCAATATGGATTATTCCGCTAGGTTGTACCCCGGAAAAAAGTCGCTTTTTCATATATTTTAATTATATCAAAATATAGGCAACAGACACCAGACATCATTATTAATTTGTCTGTCTTTTGTTGTCTGTGTTCTGGTGTCTGTTATATTTCAATTACCATTGGCAAAACCATTGGCCGGCGTTGGGTTTTTTGGAAGAGAAAAGCACCGATTTGGTCGCGGATGTTGTCTTTAACATAAGCCCAGTTTGTAGTCCCCTCTTTACTGGCTTTCTTTTCCACGATTTGCTTGACTTTTTCTTTTGTTTCGTCAATTAATTTTTGAGACTCTTTCATATAAACGAAACCGCGCGAAATAACATCAACCTCCCGGGCAAGTTTGCCGGTTTCACTGTTGATTGTTGCGAGAATGACAAACATTCCGTCTTTAGCCATTACTTCACGGTCGCGCAAAACCACCCGGCCGACATCGCCGACACCAAGACCATCAACCATAATATAATTAGTGGGCACTTTTTTATCAGTTATTTTACCTATTCCATTTTTAAATTCAACTATTTGGCCATTGTTTAGGACAAAAATGTTTTTTTCTTTAATACCTACTTCTTTAGCCAGGTCGGCGTGAAGTCGCAAAAGGTAATAATGACCATGAATCGGGATAAAGTATCTTGGTTTGACCATTTTTATCATTTGTTTAAGGTCTTCCTGCTTTCCATGGCCGCCAACGTGAACATCCATCATCTGATAATGAATAACCCGGGCCCCTTCACGGTATAAAGTATCTTTTAATGATTGAACAGTTTGTTCATTGCCCGGGACAACTGAAGAAGAAAAAATAACCAAGTCATCTTTTTCAATTTGTATAGAGCGGTGCTCGCGGTTCGCAATGCGCATTAGGGCCGCCTTGTCTTCGCCTTGAGCACCAGTGCAGAGAATCGTGATTTTATTTAGAGGTAAATTTTCAAGTATTTTTGGATTTTTAATCAAAGTTCCTTTGCGGACTTTTAAGTATTTTAAATTTTGGGCAATTTGAACATTGGTTTTCATACTAAAACCATCGATGTAAACCTTGCGGCCGTATTTTTCTGAAAGAGAAATAATTTGCTGGATACGACTGATGAGTGAAGAAAAAGTTGCCGCGATAATCCGACCCTTTGCCTTTTTAAAAATTTCTTCAATAGTCTTGCCAATTTCTTTTTCAGAAAGTTGCTTACCTTCGCTTTCTGCGCCGGTGCTGTCAGAAAGAAGACAAGTGACGCCTTTCTTGCCAATTTCTTTAATTTTTTTAAAATCAGCGGGGTAATCATTTACCGGATGAGGGTCAAATTTAAAGTCTCCGGTATGAATAAAAATCCCTTCAGGAGTTTTAATGATTGTGCCAATAACATCAGGAATATTGTGATTAACGTGAAAAAATTCGAGTTTAAAAACACCAAGCTTGAGTTTTGAATCAAGGCGGATTATTTTGAGATTTAATTTATCATCGTATTCTTCTTGACGTTTCTCTATAATTGCTTTTGTTAAAGGCATTGAGAAAATTGGCGGGTTTCCAAGTTTTGGGGAAAGATGGGGAATTGCGCCAATGTGGTCATAGTGAGCGTGAGTAATGATAACCCCGCGAATATTTTTTTCTTTACCTTTTAAATAGGAAATGTCAGGAATTACGTAGTCAATTCCAGGCATATCTTCTTCAGGAAATTGCAGGCCCATATCAAAAACAATGATATCTTTATCATATTCAAACAACATCATATTGCGGCCAACTTCTTCTAAGCCTCCAAGGGGAATAATTTTTAACGTTTTTTTTGATTCTTTCATATTAGTTATGTATTACTTTGGTTACAAAAGTGCCGAGGGTGGGACTTGAACCCACAAGGGAATATATCCCAACGGTTCCTGAAACCGTAGCGTTTACCAGATTTCGCCACCTCGGCTCAATTACAGACCATTGTATAGAATTTTGCGTCAATTATAAATGCATCATTAAGTGGCGATGTCGATATTCCAACTTAAATTTTTACTTCTCCCAAAGATCTAAATAATCTTGTGGGTTATTCAAAAAATCAAGCGATGAAGGAGTATTAATTAAATCGTAAATGTGTTTTGTTTTATAAATTTTAGAACCTAAAGGGATACCTTGATTAGTAAAGCGGAGAAAGGGGACACTTTTATATCTTGGGTTTTTCTCCCATTTAATTTCTGAACTATTCTTTAGCGCAAAATAACAAAAACCATTCATTTCCTCAATCTCCCTATAAAGAGAAGAAAACTTACTTGAGACAAGGTTGGCAGTTATTAGCTTCTTATCTTTAGGATTGATAATAATATGACCATAATTTGGGGGAACTAGAAGTTTCTCGCCCTGTTTTCTATTTATTGCGACCACATCGTCTATAATTTCTTTTTTATCTTTTTTCTTCTGGAGTAAAAATATAGCTTCACCTGCCAAAACTTCGTAAAGTTCTGGATAAGTAAATTTTTCTGTAACTAAAGGATGGTAATGACCTTTTGTTTTTACAAATTCTCGCCCAAGCATAAATGGTGGCATCACCGTGATATCATAACGAATTTTGTATTCTTGAGAAATTTTTTTATCCTCTTGATTCTTGATCACCTCTCGGTACATATAATAAAGGGGGGTTGAGAGAGCCGGCTTTTCTTTCTGAAGCCACTTTTTGTCATAAATTACCTTTTGCATCTGGGCCAAAGTGCGGACGCTCGTTGGCTTTATTTTTTGCCCAAAAATTTTAAGCTCATTCATTTTTATTTCCTTTGTTTTTTAAAACGCGTTTTGTTTTAATATACCATTCATTGACATTGCCAAAACGTTCTGAAGGAATAACAACTTTTTCAAGTTGGAGACCTTTAAGTTTATCAGTGGTTAAATAAAGGTGAATTGGGTTGTAGAGAAAGATTGCTGGTAATTCCTCGACCAAAATTTCTTGGAATTCTTGGTAATATTCAGCCCGTTTTTCGGTGTCAAATTCTTTACGCCCTTTAACAAGAAGATTATCTGCCTTTTCGTTTTTAAAGAGGGCAAGGTTAAGACCCGGGTCTCTAGCTTCTTGGGAATGCCAAAAAGGATAAGGATCAGGGTCACTGCCAATAATTTCACCGTAGAGAAGAGCCTCGTACTCCCTGGGTCGAATATAATCTTGGGTAATCGTACCCACAGTTTCTCTCCGAAGGTTTAAATTGACCCCAATTTTTTTCCACTGTTTCTTAAGAAGCTCAGCAGTTTTAACATATTCTGGCCAGTCAGTGGTTAGTAAAGTAAATTCAAGTTTTGTCTCGCCCTTCTTGCGAATGCCATCACCATCTTCATCTTTGAAGCCGGCTTCGTCTAAAATTGACCTTGCTTTTTCCGGGTCAAAATTATATTTCTCGAGTGTCTCGGAAAAACCAATAAATCCTTCAGGAATAGGGGCGTGAGAAATAACACCTTCGCCATTTAAAGCTTCATCAATAAGCTCTCTCCTATTGGTGGCGTAGGAAAGTGCCTTTCTAACATTAGAGTTTTTAAGGGCTTCGCTTTTTTCTTGATTTAGGAAAATCGCAAAATATTGAGGGAGTTTAATGCGAAAAAGATTGCTATTCTTGATTTTATCAACCTCATCTTTCTTGCTTATGGGTAAGAAACTAATTCCCTCAACTTCTTTTTTATTGTAAGCCCTGATAAGTTCGTCAGCATCACTGTAAAATTTAAAAGTTAAACTTTTAAGATAGGGAATGCTAGCGTAATAATTTTCATATTTTTCTAAAAGAATTGATTTTATTTGTCCGGTTTTGTCTTTTTTGAGTGAACTAAATTTATAAGGACCACTCCCGACCGGCTTGAGATTGAATTCTGCAAGAGCCGCGCTTTTAGGCTCAATGTTTTCCCAAAGATGACACGGCAAAATACCGACAGTTAAGTTGTTAATAAAGGGAACATAAGGCTGAGCGAGTTCCAGCTTTACTTCAAAGTCATTTATTTTTTCAACTTTAACTCCTTCAAAATTCTCTGAAATTGGGCTTTTGTATTCTGGGTTTTGAATTGCTTGAATTGTAAAAACGACATCATCAGCGGTTAGTCTTTCTCCGTCGTGAAAAACGACATCTTCTCGGAGTTTGAAGATATAGGTTTTTTTATCCTCACTAATACTAAATTCTTTAGCTATATCTGGGATAATGTTTCTGTCCTTATCATATTTGACAAGGCCCGAAAAAAGAATTCTTGAGAGGTCCATATCTACATCGCTTGTCTGACAGAAAATAGGGTTTAAGTAGCGTGGCTGGCCGACCATTCCTTCAGTGTAGGTGCCTCCGGCTTTTGGAATAAGTTCGGTATTCTTTAAATAAAAATTAATTAAAAGAGCGGCTAAAGAAATAACAATTAAGATGGCGGCGATTTTAACAATAAAACACTCCTTTTTTGAAAGGAGAGAAAATGCCCTTTTCCAGATACTCGGTTTTTCTGAGAAATAATTTTTTAGATTTTTAGAGAAGTCACTAATGATAGTGAGTTAATTGATGGGCTTCCGAAATAATATAGTCAAAAGTATTTTTGTTTTGAGAACAATCAATGACAGAATAAAGATTATCACTTTTTTCTTTGCGTTCAAGCTCGGCGTAGAGTTTAAAAGAAGCGGGATTTAAGCGCCGATAAAAATAGTCTTTTTCGGTGTTTGCCCATTTGGGGTCATGCGGAAATCCTTTTTCCGGCTTTTCCAAGTAGTTAGTGAGAAGTTCTTCTAATTCCCCCTTCTCTTTAAAAGAAAGGCAAATTTGGTCATTTCCAAGTGGCGGGTATTCGCCGTGCTCCTCATAGAATTTTTCTAAGGCGAACTGGATTTTCTCAAGGTCAGCTTTTCGGCTGATATCGCGATTTTTCTGGTCAAGTTTGTGAATGCTGTAAAAAGCTAAAATAAAGGCAAAAATGATAATGAGAGAGACAATAAAAAAACTCTTATTTTTAGTAATCACCATTTTATATAAAAAGATTCAAAAACGCAAGTCCTAAAAATAGAGCCGCTAAAATAATGGTTGTTTGGAAAAGAACCTTTTCAAAGCCGCGTTTGGTGTGATAGCTTTCAGCGCCGCCACCAAAAGCGCCGCCCAAACTAGCTCCTCTTTGTTGAAGCACAATTGCGGCGATAAGAAGAGCAGCCACGATTATTTGAATAATGTTGATAATGTTCACCATTTATTTTCTTTTTTTAAAAAGAAAGCTAATGACAATATTGACTATACTGATTAAGAGTGTTCCTAAAACCGCGGCGAGCAAGTTCTGAATATTAAAGCCCGGAACAAGATAAGCAGCAAGGTAAAGAAGAGCAACATTAATAATCACACTGAAGAGTCCAAGCGAAAGAATAATTAAGGGCAGACTTAAAAGAGAAAGAATTGGTTTTAAAATAAAATTAGCTAGTCCCAGGATTACACCCGCAATTACCAAGGTTTGCCATTTATTATTCCAGGTAATTCCCGGGATTAAATAAACAGCTAGCCAGATTGCTAAAATATTGCTTAAAATCTGGACAATAAGACGACGCATAATAAAAAAGACGTTTTTGTGCTTTTAATTATAGCACAGCAGATAAACAAGGTCAAGAAGAGCGTATGGATGTCGAGTAGTAAAGATCCCAAACCCCAAACAAATCCAAAATTCCAAATTCGAAATTCAAAAAAATCCCGTAACGCGGGATTTTTGACATTAAAGCTTAAAACAATGTAGCCATATAGTCATAATAACCATTTAACCATTTCATTTATTGTTACAGCCTTTCTTTGATTAGCTGAGCGACTTTTTTGTTGGTGATTTTGGCAAGCTGTTTTTGACTTGCTTTTTTTATTGCGTTTATTGAACTAAAATTAGTAAGAAGTGCTTTTTTGTATTTAAGGCCTATCCCGGGGATTTGGTCTAAGACAGAAGGGATTTTGCCTCGGAGCTTGCGGTGATAAGTAATTGCAAAACGGTGGGCTTCGTCGCGAATGCGCTGGAGAAGTTGGAGCGCTGGCGAGCTTTTTGGAAGCCGAAGCGATTTTTTTCGGTCCGGAATAAACAGTTCTTCTTCACATTTTGCTAAAGCAATAATAGGCATTTTTAATTTCTTTTCTTGAGCTATTTTTAAGGCCACGCCAAGTTGGGGTTTGCCACCATCAATAATTAAAAGGTCTGGTTTTTTCCAGCCTTTTTTTTGAAAGCGCCTCGCGAGAACCTCGTGCATCATTTTAGTGTCATTTGGTTTGCCTTCGGCTTTTACTCTAAATTTTCGGTACTGGGATTTATCCGGCAAACCACCAGTGAAAACAACCATTGACCCAGTGGCAAAAACTCCTTGAATGTTAGAAATATCAAACGCCTCAATGCGGCTTAATTTCTTTTTGAGCCGCAAGACGCGCTTCAATTCTTTTACAGATTTTTTGACTTCTTGCTTTGGGATACCAATTTTTTCTTTTAGAAAGAGCGTGGCGTTTTCTTTGCCAAGTTCAAGTAGTTTTTTCTTTTTGCCTTTTTGGGGCGTTATTATTTTTATCTCGCGCCCCGCAGTACTGCGGGGCGCGAGATTTTTTACCCAGATTTCTTTTGGTAAAGAAGCTTTATCAAATGTTTCATAATACTGATCTACAAATGAAGAGAGAAGTTTTGCTTCGTTTTCTTTAAGCGGATTTTGAAGTAAGAAATTCTTTTTGTCAATAATTTTCCCTTGCCTGATTGCAAAAAGATTGATTGCCCCAATGTCTTTTTTCTGGGCAATACTAATGACATCAGCATTTATGGGTTTTGTGAAATGGACAACTTGAGGAGTAATGATTTTTTCCAAAGCGCGAATTTGGTTTCTAATTGAAGCCGCTTTTTCATACTTTTCCCTGTGGCTCGCGTTTTCCATTTTTTTGTAAAGACCATCTAAGATTTCTTTGTGTTTGCCTTTAAAAAATTGAATAACTTGGTCAATAATTTGGTTGTATTCTTTTTTTATTTTTTGGGTTGGTTTAACGCAATGACCGAGACACTGACCCAAGGAATAATAAAGGCAAGTCCGTTTTCTTTTTGGTTTCCCGACTTTTATTTCTAAATTGCATTTTTGGAAAGCAAAGATTTTTTTAAGAATGCGCATTGTCCGGCGGATACTTTCAGTGCTTGTAAAGGGGCCAAAGTATTTGGCGTTTTTTTCTTCTTGGCATCTGACAAGCTCAACGCGCGGAAAATCTTCCTGAGTGATTTTCACAAAAAGATAGTTTTTGTTGTCTTTTAAAACAATGTTATAACGAGGCCGATATTTTTTAATTAGGTTTGATTCCAAAATTAGGGCTTCAGTTTCGTTTTGGGTAACTGTAAATTCTACATCACTCACATTTTTTAAAAGCGCTGTTAGAAACGGCCGGGTGTCAGTGTGTTGGAAATAAGAAAGAACGCGCTTTTTCAAGTTCTTGGCCTTGCCAACATAAAGCACTTTGCCGACGCGGTTTTTAAAAACATAAACCCCAGGCTTGCCAGGGAAAGATTTAATTTTGGTGACCAATTTTTCTTGTCTGGCCATATTTTTTATTATATCACCTAATAAAATTAAAGTAACAGTTTAAAATTCAAAATCATTTTACATTTTTATTTTTAATTTTTGAATTTATTATAGCTTTGAGTTTTACGCCATGATTTTACACTTTACACTTTTTCAATTTTGGTGTAAAATCAACTTTTAGTAGTTCACTTATCCACTTTTTTATTTACCATGCTAAAACAAATAGAAATAAAAGGCGCCAAGGTTCATAATTTAAAAAATATTGAGGTTGAAATTCCTCGAAATAAGTTTGTGGTGATTACCGGAATCTCTGGCTCTGGCAAGTCATCACTTGCTTTTGACACGATTTACGCAGAGGGCCAGCGCCGCTATGTGGAATCACTCTCTGCTTATGCCCGGCAGTTCCTTGGGATGATGGATAAACCAGACGTGGAGCAAATAAATGGTCTTTCACCAGCAATTTCAATTGATCAAAAAGCAACAACCCATAATCCGCGCTCAACAGTGGGCACAGTCACGGAGGTATATGATTACCTCCGTCTTTTATTTGCCCGCATTGGCATTCCTTATTGTCCAAAGTGCGGGAAAGAAATTGTAAGCCAGTCGCCAAGTCAAATTGCCGATAAAATTTCAAAAGAACTTCTCGGCAGGAAAATTGCGATTTTAGCCCCGCTTGTTAAGAGTCGCAAAGGCGAGCACAAAAATGTTTTAGAGCAGGTTAAAAACGATGGCTATGTTCGCGTGCGGGTTGATGGTGATATTTATCACATTGACGAGGCCTTAGAACTTCAACTTAACCGTCAGAAGAAACATAACATTGAAGTTGTGGTTGACCGGCTTGAGATAAGTAAGAAAATTGACCGGAGTCGCCTTCTTGATTCTATTGAGATTGCCCTTAAGCTTGGCGGAGGAACTGTTGTTGTTATTTCTTTTAATGACAAGCCCCGTACCACTCGCTCCGCTCGGGTACAGGGCAAGGACATTGTTTTTAGTGAGCTTTTTGCTTGTCCAAAATGCGGGATTTCTTTGCCAGAAATTGAGCCGCGGATCTTTTCTTTTAATAGTCCGCATGGAGCTTGTCCGGCCTGCTCTGGTCTTGGGACAAAACTTGAAGTTGATCCTCGCATGGTGATTCCCAATAAGGAACTTTCTATAGCTGAAGGGGCAATCAAGCCGTTTAACTCAAGCGGCAACGGTGCCAGATGGCAGTATCGACTTCTTCAGGCAGTAGCCAAGAATTATAAATTTTCTTTGTATGATCCTGTTAAAAGTTTACCAAAAAAAGCCCTGGATATTATTTTATATGGTACAGGCGAAGAGTTGATTGTGGTTGATGATGATCGCTTTGCTACTGGCGGCATTGAGACCACCTTTGAAGGCGTTATTCCGAATTTAGAGAGGCGCTATCGGGAAACTGAATCTGATTATATTCGTTCCCAGATTGAACTTTTTATGACCAAGAGACTCTGCGAGGTTTGCAAGGGAAAGCGGCTTAAAGACGAGGTTTTGTCGATTAAGATTTTAGAGAAATCAATTAGTGAAGTTACAGAGATGGATATTGAGGAGGCCTTAAAGTTTTTTAAAGAAGCTGAAAAAAAGCTTTCGCCCCGTGAGCAAAAAATCGCTTGCCAGATTTTAAGAGAGATTAGAAACCGCCTTCAATTTTTAATTGATGTTGGAGTGGGTTATTTGACGCTTGACCGGGCCGCGGCTACGCTTTCAGGAGGTGAGGCCCAGAGAATTCACCTGGCCACTCAAATTGGTTCAAAATTAATGGGTGTTTTGTATGTTCTAGACGAGCCTTCGATTGGTTTGCATCAGCGTGACAATGACCGCCTTATTAAAACCTTGAAGAACCTTCGTGATATTGGCAATACTGTTATTGTGGTTGAACATGATGAAGCTACTATTAGAGCCGCTGACTGGCTTATTGATATTGGCCCAGGAGCTGGTGATGATGGCGGGGCCGTTGTTTTTTCAGGTACTCCTGAAAAAATCAAAAAGGCAAAGACCTTGACCGGGCTTTATCTTTCGGGAAAAGAGAAAATTCCATTACCTGCGTCTTATCGCAGAGGCAATGGTAAAAAAATATCAATTAAAAAAGCCGCCGAGCATAATTTAAAGAGCATTGACGTTAATATCCCCTTGGGAAAATTTGTTTGTGTTACTGGCGTCTCTGGTTCTGGAAAGTCAACCCTTATAAATGATATTTTGGCAAAGGCGCTGGCACGGGAGTTTTACAACGCTAAGGCATTTCCGGGCAAACATCAAAAAATTGTTGGTCTTTCAAATATTAATAAAGTAGTTAACATTGACCAATCGCCGATTGGTCGGACCCCGCGTTCAAACACAGCGACATATACCGGAATCTTTACTTATATCCGTGAACTTTTTGCGGCCACAAAAGAAGCCCGGAAGCGTGGCTACACGCCAGGGAGATTTAGTTTTAATGTTAAGGGTGGCCGATGCGAGCGTTGCGGCGGCGCTGGGGTTGAGCGCATTGAAATGCAGTTTTTACCCGATGTTTATGTTGAGTGTGAGGAATGCGGGGGTAAGCGTTATAATAAAGAAGCCTTGGAAATAACTTATCGCGGAGTCAACATTAATGATGTTTTGGAAATGACTGCCGCTCATGCTTTAGAATTTTTTCAAAACATTCCAGCATTAAAGAAAAAACTTCAGATTTTGAACGATGTTGGTCTTGGCTATATTAAACTTGGCCAGCCGGCAACAACTCTTTCTGGCGGTGAGGCCCAGCGGGTGAAGCTGGCAACTGAACTTAGTCGTCAAGCAACTGGCAAAACCTTGTATATTTTAGACGAACCCACAGTTGGCCTTCATTTTGATGATGTTAAGAAGCTCTTACAGGTTTTAGGCCGCTTGGTTGACAAAGGAAACACAGTTATTGTAATTGAACACAACTTAGATGTTATTAAGAGTGCTGACTGGGTTATTGACTTAGGGCCAGAAGGCGGGGATAAAGGCGGTTTCCTTGTTGCCGAAGGTACACCAACTGAAATTGCCAAAGTGAAAGAAAGTTATACAGGCCAATATTTAAAAAAGGTATTAAAATAAAATGATCGAGCGAGAAACAACTTTAAGCCCAGAGAGCAAGCAAGAAATTTCGCCAACTTATTTTTTAAAAAACATTAAGAATGAAGCCGCAGAAAAACTATCCCTCGGAGAAGAAAGAGAAACCATAGAAAATAATATTCAAGACACACTTGTTAGTTGTAATCGATATATTGAGACAGCACTAGCACTTTCTCGGATAGCTGCGCAGACACAGTATAGAGAAGGGGGCGTAGATAGAGTTAATCGGGCCCATCAAAGAGAGCATCTTGCTCATCAAGTTCTTTGCGACCAAATAACAATTTTAGCAAGGGTCTGTAAAAAAAGTGGCCTTTCTATAAATTGGTATGAACAATTTTTGGGCCCAGGAGGAAAAATTGATCGGGATAAGGTCGGCGAATGGGGCTTTTTAGTTTTTCAAGAACAAAATCGCAAGTTTGATGCCGGAGCGATTTGATTTATACTTCTGGGCAATATTTAGAAAACGCTAACGCAAATCCCCACACCCAACTTGCTAATTTTATTAATCTTTGCTAAAATATTAGTATCCCCCCCAGGCACCTATTGGTAGGCCCATTAGCAAGTTGGTGTGGGAGTAAAATTAAGAATTAATTTTTTAAAAATGTCACCCCCAGTCGAAAGATATCCAGACGCATTGGAAAGTTCAGAGAGAGGAAGAAGTGAAGTGAGAAAGGAAGAAACTCCTTTCACGCGTTTTGATACTCTGGAGGCGCAGTTAAGAGATCTTGAGATAAAGGATTTTTCAGAAGCGCGAAGGATCAGAGAGCTGAAGACTCTAAACTCACTTTATTGCAATGAGCATGTTGGAAAGATTCTTCAGACAGTTCAGGAAAGGCAGTCCGGAAGATTGATTTCTGAACAAGAAGCAAAAAGCAAATGGGAAGAAGGTATTCAGAAAATAATCGAAAATCTTTCGATGCTTGGGGATGCGTGTGCAAGAAACAATCTTGACACAAAGTGGGGAGAATCTTTAAAAGATGAAAACGGAGATTGGGACCCTAAAAAAGTTTCTAATTGGGCGGTTGATGTTTATGAATTCCATCGGAAAATTTTTGATAGAGAAGAACGGTAGAAGAAAACAACTTAGATGTTAGCGGAGGTTTCTAAAATTTTAAATAATGATAAAAAGCTTCAGGAGATTCAGATGCTTTGTCTTCAAATTGGAGAGCTAAAAGCGCGACGAAACGCGCTTTTATTGCGAGAGAAAGATGCCCGGAAAGTGGTGGCTGAAATAAACAAACTCAAGAGAGAGCTTGAGCCAAAAATTGAAAGACCAAAGAAATTAAGAGCTCTTTTTGGAGACAATCTTGATGAAGGTGTTGACCGTCTTTGCAAGGACTCAATGGTAATATCATTTTAACAGTTGACATTTAACAATTCACAATCAACTTGGCGCGAAAAAATGACATCAAAATTGATGTCATTTTTTCGCGCCGGTCGTTTTTTATATTGTCTGTTTTTTATTAGTTATATTATGATTAAGCTATATGGAAAATAGCTTAGAAAAACGAATTCTCGCTACGCTTATTTGGCACGATGGGCTTAATTTTCCTTTAACTGCTTTTGAAATTTGGCAGTATTTGATTAAGGAGAAAGGCGCGCGCGGGGATATCCCCTCTCTAAGAGCAGTTGAAAAAACATTGCAAAAAAGCGTTTTTCTGCGCTCAAAAATTTCCTCAAGACGCGGATTTTATTTTTTAAAGAACCGCGAAGGTTTAGTTGAAAGCCGGATTTTTCAAAACAAACTTTCAATTAAAAAGTGGCGTCGTTTGAGAGAAATTATCAAATTGCTTTCTTTTATTCCTTATGTGAGAATGATTGGGGTGACTGGCTCAATGAGTTTTTCTCATCCAAGAAAAGAAAGCGATCTTGATGTTTTAATTATTACAGCCAGAAACAGAATCTGGCTGACAAGATTTTTAGTTACTTTAGTAACTCATCTTTTGGGCGTTCGGCGTCACCAGCAAAAAACTCGCAGCCGAATTTGCTTAAATCACTATGTTTCTGAAGAGCGGCTCAAAGTCGCAGGAAAAAGCTTGTACACTGCTCTCGAATATTTGAAAATGGTGCCAGTCTTTGGAAAAGAAACTTATAATAAATTCATTAAAGAAAACAAATGGCTGGCAGATTTTTTGGCAAACCCAAGGACTTTTCAAATTCAAAACAAGTGGCTTTTGAAAGAAAGCAAATTTCAAAAAATTTCTCAAAAATTTTTTGAAATTTGCTTTGACAATCCTGTTGGAGATCTAGTAGAAAAGTTTTTAGGAAAAGCCCAGGAAAAAAGGATTAAAAGAGACTCGCTTTATAGAAAACCCGGCGGCCGGGTGCGCGTGAGTCGCTTTCAGCTTGAGTTTCATCCAGATTCTCCGGAAAAAGGAATTTTAGAGGAGTTTAATAAAAAAGCAGTCAGTTTTAACTTAAACGAATTTGCCAACCAAAAAAATTCTGGACTTTTAAAATAATAGTTGACAAATTTTTTGTTACTATTTATAATATTAAAATGTTAAAAGTTAGCACTCTTGACAAGAGAGTGCTAATTTAGCTAAAATTATTAAATACTCTTGACACTTGTGGATAACTTATTATACAATTAACTTTCAATAAAAATATGAATTTAAAACCACTAAACGACAAAATTATTATTAAACCGTTACAAGAAGAGGAAAAAACCGCTTCGGGGATTGTTTTGCCTGAAACAGCAGACAAGGAGAAGCCAGAGCAAGGCGAAGTTATTGCTGTTGGTCCGGGAAAATTAACTTCTTCTGGCAAGCGTCTTCCTATGAGCGTGAAAAAAGGCGATAAAGTTTTGTTTACTAAATATAGCCCCGATGAGGTTAAAATTGGCGATGAGGAATACTTGGTTATTGAAGAAGACAAGATCCTTGCTATTATTGAATAATTTTTATTGTTGTTTGAAAAATAAATATTAAAAATTAAGCTCTGGATTAACGTATTATAAAATCCAAAATCCAAAGCAAGAAATGTCAAATCAAATCCAAAATCCAAAATCCAAATTTCAAAAAAATAAATAGTTTTGGATTTTGAGCTTTGAGCTTGATTTTAGGGGTGTCAGAAAACAGTCGAACTTTCCTACAGAAATC
>CAZYLA010000001.1:0-39995 GCA_964648435.1 uncultured Candidatus Saccharibacteria bacterium | reverse complement strand
ACCGTTGAAGTAAGCGACAATACTGCCTTAGCCGCGCCTGTTATTGAAACCTTAATCACTACTTTTAGAAATGAGTATTACCGGGAAGAAGACCGGGATATTTTTGAAAGTTTTAAAGCTGCCTCCCACAAAACAAACGAAGCTCTTGCGTCGCTAGCAGAAAAAGGAAATGTTAGTTGGATTGGCAATCTCCACGCTATCATTGCTGCCCAAAGAGGAAACGAAATTCATTTAACAGCAACTGGCAAGGCGCGGGCTTTTTTAATTAGAAACGGCCAGGCAACAGAAATTTCTATTGACCTTGCTTCATCTCTTGCGGCTACAAATCCTCTTAAAACTTTTACTGACCTAACTAGTGGCGAGATCTTGCAAGGTGATAAATTTATATTTTCAACCCCTTCTCTTTTTGAAATTCTGCCAGAAGAAAGAATCCACCGGATAGTTGGCCGGAAGAAGCCGCGTGAAGCTACTTCCTCGCTTCAGGAACTAATTGATAAATCAGGCGTTGGAAATGTTAATCTAGGCACTCTTATTATTGAAATTGAAGAAGGAAAAGGAGAAGCCCCTACTCCAGTTAAAGTCCCTGTCACCAAAACACCTCTTAGAAAACCAAAGCTTACTCCTGAAGAAGTTAGCGAAAAACTAGAACCGAAAAATATATTTTTAACTGTTCTTTCTCTTTTAGGATTGCTTCTTTTAAAAGCCCTGCGCCTTTTCTTCAAAGGAATAAAATTTGCCTCTCAAGAAATTGCTTTGGGCGTTAAAGTGCTCATCATTAAAATCAAATCGCGGAAAAAGAAACTTAAAGAGGTAAAGCCAGAAAAGTCCCCAGAGGAAAAAATTATTGAAGGCGCTGCTCCGCCGCCACCGAAAATCGGGCCACATGAAATTTTTATTAAAGAAGAAAAAGAGAAAAGGCCCCTAAAACTGGTTTTACTTGGTTTTTGGAAAAAAGTCCCGCCTTCATCAAAGATTTTTCTTTTAACCTCGCTTGTTTTGGCAATTCTTTTTGCTGTAAGTTTGGCTCTTCTCTTCCACAAGAAAAAAAGTGAAGCCGAGGAATCCCGGGTAATAGATTTGATGAGCTTATCAGAATCGAAACTTGAAAAAGCAGAAACCGCCCTTATCTACGATGATGAGGAAAAAGCACGAAATCTCCTGAACGAGGCCTCCTCTTATCTAGAAGAAGCAACCAAAGCAGAACGCTTCAAGGAAGAAATTGAAAAACTTTCTGAAAAAGTTCAGGAAAAACAAGATCTTGTTAACCATGTTGTCAGGATATCTGAGCCAAATGTCTTGGGTAATTTTTCAGAGAACTTTCCAGGAATTGATTTTAGCTACATTGCGGTCTTGAATAGCAAAATTTATACTTTTAACCCCACGAATAACGCTATTTACCGGTTTGACACTGAAAACAAAGAATTTGAAACTGTTTCTCAAACCTCATCAGGCATTGGTTACTTTAAAGCCGCACTGGCTCTACCAGCTGACAAAATGATTCTCTTCTTTACTGACTCGCCAGGACTAGCTCTTTTAGACACCAAAAATAATGACCTCTTACCGCTTGAAATTGACTTCGGCGAGAAAGAACGCGAGATTGTCTCGCTCGCCCTTTTCAGCAACCGGCTTTATCTCTTGGATAAGAAAAATAATGAGCTTCTTTCTTTTGCCAAAACTTTAAGTGGATATATTGAAGGATACAACTGGCTAAAGGAAGATGTTGATATAAGCAAAGTCAAAGATCTTGCAATTGATGGCTATGTTTATTTTCTTTTTGATGATGGACGGATTGAGAAATACTTAAAAGGCAAGAAAAAAGAATTTAATATGCCGAATCTGAGCGATCCACTTAAAAACCCAACGCGTCTCTTTTTGAACGAAAACATTAAACATATGTATATCTTAGAACCAAAAGGGAAACGCGTGGTTGTTTTAGACACTGTTGGTAATCTTAAAAATCAATACATAATTGAGGGCGCGAGCAACTTGCGCGATATCTTTGTAAACAACAAAGAAGATAAAATGTATTTATTAGATGATGGGAAAGTGTTGGAGATAGAGATTGAACAATAAGACAAGAGATAACAGAAGACAGATAACAAACGAGCCGAGCCGCGAAAAAACGACGTCGCTAGCGACGTCGTTTTTTCGCGGCTCTTGAATTTTTCCCTAGGAGAAATAGGGACGTTTTGGAGACGACAGAAAAGGTAGAGAATATCCTACCTGAAAATTGTAAAAATAGCGGAGGACTGTCCTCCGCTATTCTACTATTTGCGCGAATTAGAGAAATAAAAAAAAACAGTAATTACCAAAAAAACTGTTCTTTGGTAATCCCCGTAATATAACTGCTATGGCAGTTATATTACGGAGTAAGGGAAAAGAGCACAAAAAAACATTAAAGCTTGTGCCATTTGACTAAGAATACTCTACGCAAAACTACTTTACTAATCTTGCTTTAATAACGAGGCGTTTAAAAGTGGTACCCAGCGGCCAGCAGGTAAAAAGAACTAGGGTTGATCCTTCTCTCTCTTTAAATACCTCTTCATAATCAGAAGCATTGATTATTTTTGTTTCAAAAACCTTGTATTTATACTCCTGGCCTTTAAAATAGATAAGAATTTTGTTGCCTTTTTGGAGCTTGTCTAAAAGTGAAAAAAGAGACTTATAATCCCCTGCTTCCCTGCCGCCGGAGCTATGAGCCGTAATTACTACTCTGCCTTTTTTAGCAGGCAAAGAAAAATTTGGATACATAACAGCGCCATTTTTAAGAGATTTTAAAATATCTTTTTCGTCCTCGCTCTTCGCAAGAACAAGCGGTGCTTCTATGGCAATCTTAGGAATAATAATTAAATCTTCTTTTGGCTTTTCTTCTGGCTCTTTTTTGAATTCTTCAACCTCGGCCTTAAAACCATTTTTTAAATAACGATATTTAAATTGCTGCCATAAGGCCTCCCGGTTTTGAAAATAAAAAAGAAACAAAAAAAGAATTATCGCGTATAAAACAAAATTTATAATTCTACGCATATATCTATATTATAAAGCGGCTCGCAGAAATTTATAAATTTCTGCGAGCCGCTTTTCCATTTACCATTTACCATTTGCCGTCTATTTGAGCTCTACTTTCGCCCCTGCCTCTTCCAGTTTTTTCTTGAGCTCGTCAGCTTCTTCTTTTTTAACCTTTTCTTTAATTACTTTTGGTGCCGCGTCAACTAAATCTTTAGATTCTTTTAAGCCCTTGCCGGTGATTTCCCGAACAAGCTTAATCACCGCAATCTTATTAGGGCCACTTTCTTTAAGCTCAACATCAAATTCTGTTTTTTCTTCCTCTGAAGCACCTTCAGCTGGAGCTGCTCCAGCGGTTGCAGACGTGGCAACTGGCGCCGCAGCGCTCACGCCAAATTTTTTTTCCAGAATTTTAACAAGTTCAGCCAATTCCAAAACCGAGAGCTTCTCAATCTCATCAACGAGCCCTTTGAACTTTTCTGGTACTTCAATTTTTTCTTCTTTTTCGGGTTTTTCCTTTGCCATTTATTTAACTCCTTGTTTAATTGTTAATTTATAAATAAAGGTTACGTCGAGGGAGGTTACGGCTACAAAACCCGTTTTGTCTCTCCGTCACGCTTAGCGTCTTTTCTATATTGCACGTAATCCTTAAACACCTCACGATACGGGTCTCAATAATCGCGCTTAATATACTAAACGACTATCTTGTCTTTTTTTTCGATACTTGAGATAATACAGAAACAAGAGATGTCAAATTGCCCTTAAGAGCATAAGTGAGTCCAGAAATCGGCGAGGCAATACTGCTAATAAGCTTCGCAAGGAGTTCTTCTCTAGAAGGAATACCTGCCAGCATTATCAAATCATTTTTTTCTAACATTTTACCTTCTAAAAAACCTTTTAAAAATTCTGTCTTTTTAGTCTTATTTTGAAAATCTTTAATTATACGGGCGGCCGCAGGATCCGCTTCTTTAGAAATAATTAAAGAAACTGGGACCTTAAGATCTTTCAAAACTAAATCTTTAATTTTGTTTTTTTGAAGTGCCTTTTGAACTAAGGTTTTCTTAGCAACTAAATAGTCAATGCCTTCTTTTTTAAGCACCTTTCTTAAAATCTGCACTTCAGGAACAGTCACTTTTTGAAAGTCCAATAAAATTAAAAGTTTTGCTTTTTTAAGCTTTTTGGTTAAATCTTTAAGAATTTTCTCCTTTTTTGCGCGTGAAATAGCCATAAAAATAAAATTAGCTTTTTGTTTCCAAAGACAAAAAGCTATCCCGCTTTCCTGCACTGGAAATTAAGCTTTTTCTCGCGCCAATGGTCTTTGGAAAACTCTGATTTTATTATATTACGCTTTTAAAAATAAGTCAATAACCAGACAACAAAAACAGAATTCAGACTGCGTTCTTTCTGGTGTGTATTACCTGTTACCTGTTGTCTAAATATTGTTTCTTTGCTTTTCTGTGCTCTAAATAAGTTTTACTGTAAATCGTTTCACCGTCCGGGGTAGATAAATAATACCAGTACTCTGTCTCTGTAGGATATATAGTTGCCTCAATCGCCTCAAGACCAGGGTTGCAAATTGGAGTTGGAGGAAGTCCTTTTTTGAGCCGGGTATTGTAAGGAGAATTATAAAGAAGATCTTCTTGAGTTAGAGGATCATCCCAATTTTGAGTGGCGTAGCGAACAGTGACATCTGCTTGCAGAAGTAAGTTATTTTCAAGTCGCTTCCACAAAATTCCCGCCACAATTTTCCTATCTTCTTTTTTAGATACCTCAAGCTCAACAATACTTGCCATATTAATAACATCTAAAATTGTTTTTCCTTGATTTTCAATTTCTTTTTGGAGTTCAGGCGACAATTTTCGCTCAAAGTTATCCAGCATTTTTGTAATTACTTCGTCTGGAGTCGCATCCCTAAAAACCTGATAAGTGTCAGGAAAAAGAAATCCTTGGAGGGTATCTCCTTGGTCTAAATCCCGTAAGAAATTATAGCGATAATACCCTGCTTTTTTCCGGGCGCCTTTAACAAAATCACCCTTATCCTCAATAATCTGGCGAGAAAGAAGATATTTATCAATTTGGTCGTTGTTCCAACCTTCAGGAATAGTAATTTGTCTTTCAAATGGAATCACCTTGCCCATTGTCAAAATATCAACAATTTCTGGAATCGCCAGACGAGAGCTTAAATTATAAGAGCCGGCTTGAAGATAAGGGTAGGCCTTTTTTATGAAAATATAAATTAAAAAATATTTATCATCATCAATAATTCCTTCTTTTTCCAGTTTTTTAGCAATTTCAATTGCCCGTTCTCCCCTTTCAATACTAATGACCCTCCGCTCGCCGCCATCGCCTGCGGGTGTCTTTATTTTATAATCAATAAAAACAATTGCCCCGCCTAAAATAAGTAAAAAAATAAGTAAAATAAAAAAAATCCAGGCAATCGTCCGGTTCCTTTTATTCCTTATAATTGACTCTTTCTCTGGACCAGTATAAAAATCCATAATTAATTAAATCCGAAATTCGAGGCACGAAATCCGAAATGATATTATTATAATTTTAAAAGTTATTCCTCGTCTTCAATTAAGGGGACGAATACAAATGAATGAAAAATTTCTTCTTTAAATTTATTTTTACCTTTTTTTGTTAAAAGACGCAAAGTGTTGTCAGCCATAGGAATAAGGAGTTTACCGTTGATCTTAAGTTGCTCCTTAAGGGCTTCTGGAATTTCTTTAGCCGACGCAGCCACAATAATTTTATCAAAAGGTGCTTTTTTCTTCAAACCCTTGGTGCCATCGCCCTCAACAAGCTCAATGTTTTTAAAAGAATATTTTTTAAGGTTGTCACGGGCAAATTCAACTAATTCTGGGATGCGCTCAATTCCATAAACTCTCCCTTTTTGACCAACAATGTGCGCCAGAAGCGCAGTTTGCCAACCGCTTCCTGCGCCAACATCAAGAATTTTATCGCCTTTCTCTGGTTGTAGCTTCTCCAGCATAAAGGCAACGGTCAAAGGCTGAGAAATTGTCTGACCATGGCCGATTGGAAGAGGCACGTTTGCCTCGGCTTCAGTTTCTAAATCCGGGGGCAAAAAGTCAGCCCGATTAACTCTATCAAAAGCATCTATAATCGAATCGGTTTTTAAATAGCCCTCAGAAATCAGTTTATGGATTAATGGGTTCACATTCGTACACTTGTACTTAGTATTTTAGCATATAAAAAAATAAAACGCAAAATTCGTCTAAAACAAGCTCCTGCTAAAATTTCTAATTTCCCAAACAGGGGTTTAAAAAGCAAAACGCATGAAAATTGGCCGCAGGCCAATTTTCATGCTAAAATAAAATTATGAGAACTTTTTCTAGGCAGTTACATAATACTTTTGTCCCACATCCAGAGAACGGTCATCGGCCTTATATTTTAAGAACACCAAGCTTGACTTTTTTAGGTGGGGTTGTTTTAGCCCTGAAAATCTGGCTTTTAATTACTTTTGCTTTATATCCTCTTGAGGCGTCCCTCTCTACAATTACAGCTGGCCGAATGGTCCAATTAACTAACGCGTCAAGAGCGGAAAATGGCTTGTCTGCCCTTTCAACAAACTCATTACTTGAAAAAGCAGCTGAAGCAAAAGCAAGAGATATTCTTAAAAAGGACTATTTTGCTCATGTAAGCCCTGAAGGAAAAGAACCCTGGGATTTTATTACTGAAGCTGGATACAAGTATATCTATGCTGGTGAAAATTTAGCGATTGGTTTTACAACAGCCGAAGGGGCTCACGAGGCCTTAATGAACAGTCCAACACACCGCGAGAACATCTTGAGCGAAAATTTCACTGAAATTGGCATTGCCACAATGACTGGCGATTATAAAGGAACGGAGACCACAGTTTGCGTGGAAATGTTTGGCTCGCGAGTAGAGTCATTAGATAAAATTATTAAGAAAGATTCTGAAGAAAAAATCGAAATCTCATCACCGCCATCTAAAAAAGAAATACCGCCACCGCCAGCCCCGCCAAAAGCGCCTGTTATTAACACCCCAAAAAGTGGCGATTATGTAAGCATGCTTCATCAAACAATTTCCGGAACTGCTAAAGCAGATAGTACGATTTTTGTCTTTGCTGATAATAATAAGATTGGAGAGATAAAAGTTAACAAGAAAGGATATTTTAAGGGGAATCTTTACACATTTTGCCAAAACCTCAGAGAAGGAACTCACTCAATTAAGGCCTATGTTATTGACAAAAATGGCAATAAAAGCAACTTTTCAAAAGGAATAACCATCAACCTTGACTTATCGCCACCTGAAATTGATCTTGAAAGCTCTTATATTTTACCCCTTCTCTCGCCTCTTTCAGATAAGTTTTATCTTTCTTTGCAAATAACAGGCGACCCCTCAAAAGTAACCGCCTTTTTTGGTGAGCGGCTTCAAACCTTGAAATCATCATCAGAACAAGAAAACATTTATGAAAGTATTTTTACCTTCCCGCCGAGAGAATTAAGTGAGCCGGATAAAATCACTATAAAAGCCATTGATGAAGCAGGCAATCAAGAAGAAGAAGTTTTTGCCTTAGCAACACCAACTTTTATTCTCGCAACTGATAAAGAAACTCGTTCTTATCTTGCGGCTCTTTCTTTAAAGAATAAATTTACTCGTTTTGCCTTTTCACTTGTTTTAATCTTCTCGGGACTTCTTTTTATTAACATTTTTATTCGAATCCGGCATCAGCACTTTCCCACGATTTTAAAAGTTATTTTGTTTTTGATGTTTGTTGGTCTGCTACTTATAGTTTAGAAACAAAAAAAACGCTGCTTCAAAAAATTTTTTGCAGCTGCAAAAAATTTTTTGAAGCAGCGTTTTTTTTGTTTAGGACGCTTTACTCGCCCACAACCTCAACAACCACTTCCCGCTTCCTCCCCCCATCCAGTTCGACTAAGAAAATACTTTGCCACTCCCTCAAAATCATCTTTCCTGCCTTGAGAGGAACAGTTTCACTAGCCCCTAAAAGAAATGCCTTAATGTGCGCGTGGGCATTACTACGGTCATCCAGCTTCTTCGTCTCTCGGAGTTCAAAAATGTCGTGAGAATAATTTTCATCCATTGGCACCAGCCGGTATAAAATTTTAGCAATATCCTGCAAGAGAAGTTTTTCATTCTGGGTAAGACGGACCGCCGCCGTGGTATGCTTTGCAAAAATGGTTACCGCACCGTTTTTTATTTTTGATCGCTTTACAATTTCCGCCACTTTATCAGTAATGTCAACAAATTCCAGTTGAGTTTTTGTTAAAATATTAATTGTCTCTTGATAAGCAGACATATATTTAACAATTCACAATTAACTATTTTCCAAACCGTCTTTCTCTTTTTTGAAAATCTTTAATTGCTTTTTCAAAATCCTTCGGACCAAAAGCCGGAAAAAACTTTTTTGAAAAATAAAGCTGGGCATTAGCTATGTCCCACATCATAAAACCGGCTGAAAGATGGGGCTCGCCACCAGTTCTGATTAAGAAATCTACTGGAGGCAAATCTTTTGTAAATAAATTTTTTTTAACAGTTTCTTCTTTTATTATACTATTTCCCTGCTTTTTCACCAAGAGACAAATTTTCTTAATCGCCTCAAGCATTTCATCGCGACCATCATAAGCAAGACAAAAATTAAGGAAATGCCTATCGTAGCTCTTAGTAACATTTATTACTCTAAAGATTTCTCTTTTTACAATAGCAGGAAACATCTTGTCCCAACGACCAAGGACATTAATTTTTACTTTGTTCTTGTGAATTTCTTCTGATTCTGCCATTTTTTTAAAATAATCCCTAAAAAGTTTTAAAAGAAAAGCAACCTCGCGTTTTGGCCGCTTTCTGATATTATCAATCGAACTCCCCCAAAAAGAAAGACATTTGATCCCCATATCACCGGCTTTTTTTAAAATCTTCTCAAATTGCTTGGCGCCCGCTTCGTGACCAAGCCAAGGAGCAAGCCCCCGCTTTCTTGCCCAGCGCCGGTTGCCATCGGGAATAATCACTACATGTTTTGGAAGTTTTTGAGCCATAAAAATAAAAATTTAATAGTGGTAATTCCTATTATAACGAACTTTAAAAATCCGTCAAATGGCAATTTTCCACAAACATATGCTACATAGGAATATTATCGGCACCATCGTGTTGTTCTCAATTGTCGGTTCTTTCTCTCTTAGCTATGCTCTCAAAAGAGACAAGCGCCAAAGAGCCCTCTATGAGGGCTCTTTTTCTTTTTTAAAAAATAATATTGCACCAAGAGGAATGGCAATCTCGCCAAGTTTGCTTAAAACAATTTTAGTTTCGCGAGCTGCTGGGTTGGCAATAAATTTTAGACAATTTTCTTTAGCTGACTTTAAAATTAAATCCCCCAAATTTGAAAGACCACCGCCGATCACAATAACTTCTGGATTTAGAATATTAATAATATTGGCTAGGCCTATACCTAAATGTTTACCCACTTCTTGGAAAACACGGATGGCTTCACCCTTCCCTTTGCGAGCTTCTTTTTCAAGTTCAAAAATATCTTCATCACAAAGCCGCGCAACTCCTTTTGCTGAGGCAAGCTCTTCAAAACTAGTTTCATTATTGATTATCATATGGCCAATCTCGCCAGCGCTGCCAGCCGCTCCTTTGTAAACATTGCCATTTAAAACAATTCCCCCGCCAATGCCAGTCCCTAAAGTAATTCCGACAACACTTTTAGCGCCTTTTGCTACGCCGCAACTGCCCTCAGCATAAGTAAAACAATTAACATCATTTTCTATTAAAATGGGACTGCTAAATTCCTTTTCCAGCTCTCTTTTTAAATTAAAACCGTCTAAAAACCCCATATTTGGCGAGCGCAGCATTTTTCCTGATTTATCTAACATCCCTGCGATTCCCACGCTGACACCCCCAACTTGAGTGCCAGATGCAAGCTCCTTAATAACTTTTTTTAAAACATCAAGAAACTCTTTTCTTTTTTGGGGAGTTTCTTTTTTGATTTTTTTAAGCGGCTTTTCGCCATCAAATAAAACCCCTAACATCTTACTACCTCCTATATCTAAACCGATTATTCTTTTTTTATTACCCATATTTTTAACCTCGTATTAATTTTCACCTAGGGATTTGTTATCTCTTTCACGGTTTCCCACATCGAATCATCTCCCTGTTCTTTCAGCCAGTACCACCATTCAATGCCCCACATATAGACATTTTTAAAGCCAGAGCGCCGCGTAAAATCAACAATCTCGCGAAGCGCTTCGGGATTCATCGATTTTTTCTGCTCTTCAATGGAAATCTCGTAAGTAACCTTTGGTCCCCAAGGCTCTGCCTGCATTTCAGAAACAAAAACATCTTCGACCCAGAGTTTAATAAACACGGTCTTTAAACGATAAAAAGTTGCCGGGATTTTATAATGAACATAGCCCGTGTATTTATTCCAAACCGTCTTATACAAACTCGTTCCTAAAATATCCGCCCGCCTGGCTGTTGGGACCCAAGAAGAAAGTTCGCCACTATCTGTTAAAATAATCTTTCTTGAAGGGTCAATGCTGCGAACAATCTCAATTTCTTGTTCTAAAAAGCGCTCATTCGGCAAAGGGCACTCCCCAAAATATTTAAAGAAAAATTCATTTTCGATTTGCCAAAAGGCAATGCTCTCATGGTTTTTGTAGCGCTCAATTACTTTTGGCAAAAATCCTAAAAATCTTCTTTGAACTTCTTTCTCTGGATAGTGCGCCATCCAAGCAGGCACAAAGCACTCTGGCCAGCGGGGAAGCTTACGACCAACAGCTAAGATAATCGTGGCGTTGCGTTTCTCTGCTTCCTTAATTTGAAAATCAAGTTCGGAAAAATCTAATTTACCCTCTTCTTTTTCAATTTCGTCCCAATAGGCAATGAGACGGAACTTTCGAAATCCAAGCTCGTCAAGCGCTGCCAAATAAACTTCCTGCCAATTTTGAAGACCAAGCTCGCGGCAGTATTTTGGCGCAAAAGTAACCCCCCACTCCATTTCTTCTGGGAGTGGCGCGGGCTTTAAGCCATAATAAAGAGAAAAGCCGCCAATAACAATAACAACTAGAATAACAATTATAAATAATGTTTTTAGGATTTTTTTACCAACCATATAGAAATTCAAAAATCAAAAATCAAAATGCAAAATGACAAACCCCAGTAGTATAACTCACTTCGTTCGTTAACTACGGGGCGAGTATGCTAAATTAAGAAAGCACTTTCATCTACCGCTCGCCCCGTACCATTCTGAACGAAGTGAAGGATTGGTTCGGGGTCAAAATTCAAAAAGAAATAAAAATTAAAGATGTAATTCTTTTTGCATTTTGAATTACATTTTGATCTTTGCATTTTGCATTTTGCATTAAATTTAAATGCTCAACAATACTAATCCGCCGCTAATTAGAACTATGGCGATAATTTTTTGAACGAGCATTATTCCCCGAAAGCCCTCCGCGGGGAAAAATCGATATCTTTTTGAAAAAAGAGCCGCTAAGAAAAGAAGGAAAACATATTGAACTCCTTGGAGAGAATTTACGAGCGTGGCACTGGCTAAATAAATTGAAAAATCGATTCCCACGGCAGCGATCGCCGCAAAAGATTTACTCAAAATAAAAAGCGGCAGGGTCACTTCCGGCCTTTTCCCGCGAAAGCGTAGAATCTCCCGAGCGCTTTTAAAAATTGTTTTCCTCACCGTGGGAACCAAAAGAAATAAAAGAACAAACAAAAAACTCCCTACCCTAATAGTGATAAAACCACTTAAAAAAGCAACATTTAAAAAGATGTATTTTGTTAAGGTGTAACCAGTAGAAAAAAATAAAGCCGCAATAAGACCATCCAAAAAACCTTTAGCAATATACTTTTCTCTTCTTTTCATAATAGAAATCAGCACCCCGCCAATCACCAAAAAGAAAATAGCAAGAACTTGCAGACCTGTAAGCCGCTCTCCCAAAAACAAATAACTAAAAGTAAAAGTAAAAATTGGAACCAGACCGCCAACAACTGGCACAATCCGCGAGGCCTCATTTCGGGACAGCGCCCTTAAAAACAAAAAAATTGCCGTCATAAGCGAAGCTCCAGTCGCAAGGCCAACTAAAATTATTTTTATGTCTGGCAGGACCGCCCCAAAAGGAATTAAGAAAAGAGCTAAAATACTTAAAGAGCCAATAAAAAAAGCGTAAGAAATCGGCTTCAAAACCGCTTTTGATAAAATAACCTTGTCAATTACAAAAACAAGTGAGTTAAAAAAATGAGCGATGATGACGATTAAAAGCCACATATTTATAAAATCCTAAATTCGAAGCACGAAATCCGAAACAAATTCAAATATTAAAATTCAAATGTTCCAAAACCCAGCGCCAAAAGCTGCCATCCTTAAAACTCGAAAAACTCTTAACAGTTAACATTTGTTACCCTTAGTCTACCAAAGTGTTACCACCTAATGCTAACTATGCAGACTCTTGGCAAGATTTTAAGAATTAAGAATATAGTATCTTATTAAAAGATAATGGTTTAGAAAAATAAAAAAGAATAAGTCATTTTTAACCGCTAGGCCTTTTCCAAAAAATGTCCCTGGCAGTTTTTCTTTTAAATGGCTCACAAGCTTGTGAGCCATTTATTTTGGCTAACATTAAATAAGGTGTTTTCGACAAGATTTTTAAGGAGCTCCGGCCTGTTGGCTCAAAAAAGAGCGATTTGCTATTAAACGCCATTGTCATGGCAGATCTTGGCATAAACATAGGAAGAGGGCCTCGGTTTTCGCTCTTGAGTGGCATAATCAACTTCGTATAAACCAAAACGGGGACCAAAGCCGTTTCGCCATTCAAAATTGTCCATTAAAGACCAGTGAAAATAGCCGCGGACATCAACACCTTCTTGAATAGCTTGATGAACAAACCGCAAGTGATCTTTAATAAATTTAATCCGTTTTTTATCAAAAGCATCTGCCAAACCGTTTTCTGTCACATAAATTGGTTTTTTATATCTCTTAAGCCCTTTTAAAACATGATAAATTCCCTCTGGATATATTTCCCATCCCATATCACTGGTTGCTTGATAAGTATCCCGCTCAATTTTGTAAGTTTTTCTAAAGGGAAAACTAACTAAATTGTGAAAGTAATAATTTAAGCCAATAAAATCTAAATAATTTTTAATTTGGTTTAAGAACCACTTATTAAAAAAATAGTCAACTACTCTTACAAGAGCCTTGTCTAAAAAAAACTTTCTTGTAGGTTCAAAATAAATATTGTTCTTTACAAGACCGACCTTTGTTTTTATGCCTAAAGTTTCTTTAATTTTTATATAAGCAAGCTTATGGGCTTTTATAAGGCGAAAAATAACAAGCAATCTCTTTAATAGGTTCTGATGAAAGGGTTCCTTGCCTAAAATATGAGCATAAATTAAGGGCTCATTAATTGTTATCCAAAAATCAACCAACCCGCCGTACTCTTTGGCGACTTTCTCAGCAAATCTAGCAAAATAAAATGGCGCTTTTTGCACGGCCATCCCCCCTTTTTTATAAAGCCAAAGAGGGGTTGTAAAATGATGCAACCCAATAAAAACTTCCAAATTGCGTTTTTTTAAATCCTGAATTAAAGCGCGATAGTGTTCTATTTCTTTTTCGTTCCAACTCCCCTCCTCTGGCTCAATCCGCGACCATTCAATTGAAAAGCGAAAAGCATTATTATTTAAATCTTCAATAAGGCAGTGGTCCTCTTTAAAGCGGTGATAATAGTCGCACGCCTCACCTGATTTTTCCGTTAATCCTTTCTGCTCTAAATACCACCAGTCATTGTGAGTATTATTTCCCTCAACCTGGTGAGCAGCCATTGCTGTCCCCCACAAGAAATTTTTTGGAAATCGAAGCATCATTCTTATTTTACCATAAAAAAGGAGCAAAAAGAAATCCCCTGCCCCTGCCTGAGGAATTTTAAAATTCCACAGGCAAGGGCAGGGGAAGAAAAAGGCAACTTTAATTTTAAGTTGCCTTAATGACTTTTTGCCAATCCTCAAGTTTTCTCCTTACAAAGGATTCTTCAAGCTCTCCCCGCGCTCTCTTATATCTTCTAACCGCGGAAATTATTGGCCCAAGCATTGTTTCAGGGTTTTTCTCAATAAGCTCCGAAAGGGTGACTATCTTGCGTCCTTTCTCTTCTCTATAGTACCTGGCAAAATAGTAACAACTAATAGAATAGGACAAATCTACAAGAGCTTGAAGAAGAACTGATTTATCGTGTGACGCGCCATAATCTTCGATTTTATCGTGTGCGTTTTTAAGCATCTCTTCACTCATTTTGCGGCAAAGTCCTATCGTTTCCTCTGAAGGATCAGTCCGAAGTAGTTTTGTCCTTGCACCATCTTTTCTCTCAGTTCTCTTAAAATCATCTATCGCTTTTTTGACCTGAATTAGACAATAGTTAAGGGGTCCTCCTATCTCGTCTATTCGTTTCCTATTTTTTTCCTCCTCCTCTTTTTCTACAAGGGCACTAACTAAAGATCCCCCTCCATAGAGCCGGATGCTTTCCTCAAGCCCCTGAAGAAGAGCAAGGGTAATTTGAATTTCGCGAGTTTTCGCTTTAGAAGCTATCTGGGCGAGCGTCGCTTCATCAAAAGAGGGGCTGTCTAAATAGTAAGGATCACCAAAAATTAAGGAACCTCCAAGGACAGCTTCTGTAAAAATAGGATCAAGAAGAAACAATCTCTCTAAGAAATGACTCTCAGTGGCTTCTCTAACATCAAGGGGGCTTTCTAGACTACGCGGCCTTGGCACGGCTGTGTTTTTAAGAATAATCAAAAGATTAATATCAAAGGCCTCTTCTCGGCAGTTGCCGTAACGAATAATAGCAATTACCTCACGGAAATCAATTTTATCTGACAATGCTCTGAAAATGTCGATATTCATGAGCGTTTCCCTCCTTCTTAAAACGAAAAGTTCTTACAAAACTAGCGTAGCAAAAAAGAAAAGAAGCGTCAAATCCTAAAAAAGCGTGGGCGGCGCCGACTTTAAGTCGGTGCCGCCCGCACCCAAAAAATCTCAAAAAAATTAATCCTCTTCTTTATACAAACAACCCTTTTTTTCTGCTTTTGCTCTATCCGCAGCTTCTTTTATTTCCCGAGCATATTTTAAATCCGGCTGAATGGGCATTGGCTGAGCATATCCTTCCTCGACCATTTTTAAATTAATATTTTTATTCCCTAAGAAGACATAGCGAAGCAACCGGCCGTGAGAATCAGCATTAGTCTTATCCTTCACAAGAAAAACATACTGATTTAAAATAAGTTCTTCTAATCTTTCTTTTGCTTCGCTATAGCAGGCCTCTCCTTTTTCCGGAGTATCAATACCTATTAATCTTACCAAAACATCGCCCTTAATCATTACAGTATCACCGTCAACCACGTCAGTAATATAAAATTTTCGCCCCTCGGACAAAAAACCGCTTATACTTTCTTTTTCAAACGGCGCTTTTTGGAGCTGCCAAAAAATCAGAATAAAAAAGACAACTGTCACAACCCCAACAATCCAAAAGCACTTTTTAAAACTCATCTCATCTATAGAACATTTTTTACGCATTTGTCTCTATTATTTTTACCCTGAAGAACTGTAAACAACGCTGTTGTTTTCTACATCTTATTATATCAAAAGATTATTCTCAAAAAAAGAACTTACTAAAATAGCAAGTTCCGCAAAAATACTAACGAATTCATTTTTGCCAAGCAAAAAAGCGAAGATTTACAAAATCTCTGCTTTTTGACCCACCTTCATCTAAAGCTATGACTGGCCAAGAAGAGCCCAGTTTTTGCGTGCAAAAACTGGGCTCTTCTTGGCAGGGGCGCTAGGATTCCCCGCACTATTTTCACTACCGCTCAAAAGTGCGGGGCAGGCAAATCCAGGGTATTATAATTCATTGGCAGGCGCGGAGGGAATCGAACCCCCAACAACGGTTTTGGAGACCGTTATTATACCATTTAACTACGCGCCCAGTTAGAAATTTTTCATTGAAAAATTTCTAACTGGGCGCGGCTTTATCTTTAAGACAGTAAAACCGCTATTTTGCTTCTTTGTGAAGCGTGTGCTTGCGGCAGCGAGGGCAGAATTTTTTTAGCTCCAACTTTTCTTTGATAAGTTTTTTATTCCGCGTGGTATAATAATTAATCTCCCCACACTCGCTACACCTTAATTTTACCAAATTTTCTTGACTCACGACAATTAATAGTTAATTATTGTTTCGTTCCCAACTATTTGTGTTTTTATTAAAAGTATAGAGTATCAAACTTTGCTCTTCTTGAAGCACCTGACCCTTTCTTAAAACCCACTTATCACCCACAGCTTCAAAATAGGCCTTTATTCTATATCCTGCTTCTTCTTCTGTCAAGATGTCAAAAGAAAGAAAAACGCGCCTTAAATCAGACCCACTCTCAAAATCAACATAAAGATTCCGAGAATCAATAAACCAGAATCTTTTGACTTCCCAACCACTCTCTCTTTTTTCTGGAGCAATCGCATTAATATTAGCAGTGATATAACCAATAACTTGTCTTATCTCATCCTCTTCCAAAGTGCCTTCTTCAACACGCCTTACTTGAAGTTCAGAGACAATCTCTTTTTGAAAAGGTCTTTCCCTTGACAAATAGGAAAGAGAAAGAAGACGCAATTTTTCCGAAGCTTCTTCTTCGCGGGCAATTGTATATCTCTCGCCACTTTCTAGATCATTCAAGATAATTTCGGAAAAATCTTCTTTCTCTTTAATATACCCTAAAAAACTGCCGTCTGGCGTGATTTGAATATTTTTTATTTCAACATCTTTAGCGCTGTCCTGCACCTGAGTGTGGGTAAGAGGTACGGAAACGCTGCCCTGCGCCCGAGTGCCAGTGAGTGGTCCAGGATCAATAAACTTCTCTTCGCGTCGAAGAGCTAAATTCATTTTAAAAATTCCAGGATTTTCTTTTTGAGTATAAATTAGCTCAGCTGAATTCGGATGCCAAAGAATCTCCTTAATAGAAGATGTGGGCGTAAAGCTGGTAATAACGCCATCACTTGTTCTAATGAAATTAATTTGATTTTTAAGAGGCGGAAGATAGGCAATATATTTTTTATCGGGCGAAAGAGTAAAAAATGAGAGTTCACCTTTAAGAAGATTTTGCCAATTTATGCTCTCCCAATAAATATTTTGAAATTCTTGAGTTTGAATTTTGGGAGCTGCCTTAATATCAACCCAGTGAAGAATGTACAAATAGGGTTTCATTTTCTTTAAAAAGTAAAGGCGGCTCGAATCTGCGCTCCAGGAGACAATATTTTTATTAACTTGCTTGTCAAGGAGTTCAACTGCTACAAAATTTATTCCATTTTCAGTGTCGTAAACCCATATTTCACTGCCTTCATTAACTCGCGAGTCTAGAAAGTAAGCAATTTTTTTGCGGTCAGGTGAGGGCAAAAAACCTGATGGCGAAACGCCGGGCGTATACGGCAAAACTTCTTCTGCCTCTCTGCCATCAAGCCCCATTCGAAAAAGAAAAAGCTGGTCATTTTCCGGACTCTCAGTATTACCATCGGCGGCATAAAAAAATATCTCATTATGCGACAGAATTGGCATTTCAAAATGAAAAGCATTGTCAGGTAAATCAATTTCCCTAACTTCTTCCTCGGGCGATTTTTTTAGGAAAATTCTTTGCCAATATTCTTTCCCTTGGCGCTCTTCAACTTCAGCGTATAAAACCGCAGGAGATCCTTCATTAGTATTTTCTTGAGGTTCTTCTTGGGTTTTTTCCTTAAAAGCAATTTTTTCTGCCTCCTGAGCCACTTCTGCAAGTTCTGCTTCTAAACCCTCCGATATCTCGCTTTTGTATAAATTTTGAAAAAGAGCAAATCCGAGCACACCCAAAAGGAGCCCCACAAATATTCCCAAAAGCATACTAAAAATAAAATCTCGAGACATTGTAATTTTCTTTTATAGCGGAGCCGGCGGTCAGGATCAAACCCCGCACCACTAGCTTCGCTAGGGTGCGGGACAAGCTGACGACCTATTTACCCCACACCTTTTTCAGCCGGGGGAGGGATTCGAACCCACAACCTACTGTTTATCCCGACAGAGCCCGCCGTCAGGATCGAACTGACAACCTACGCTTTACAAGAGCGTTGCTCTACCAATTGAGCTAGGCGGGCTCTGTCGGGACTCTACCATTGAGCTACGCCGGCCTTATGACATTTATTCTAACATCTCTGAACGCATTTTTCAAGTTATTTTTCAAGAAAAACAACTTGAAAAGTCACCTAAAATAATGATAGACTGTAAACAGTCAAACCCTCTCGCGCCCAAGTAGCTCAGTCGGTAGAGCAACTCCATGGTAAGGAGTAGGTCAGCGGTTCGAATCCGCTCTTGGGCTCCATACAAATTTGACCAGCAACTTAAGGACGCGGGTTCAAATCCCGCCCCCGACTGAAAAAGATGCGGAGCTTGAAAAAAGCTAAAAAATCTGGTATTCTGTAAATTACCTAAAGGGTAGGTACCGAAGTGGTCAAACGGGCGTGGCTGTAAACCACGTGGCTTACGCCTTCGGGGGTTCGAATCCCTCCCTGCCCACCAAAAAAGATTGCTTTTAAGTAATCTTTTTTTGGTTATTGAAAGATAGAGGGATTCGAAGGGCGCGAGAAAAAAGCGACCCAAAGGAGCTTTTGGGTGTAGCGCCCCGGCTCCGAGTTGGAGCGAGGAGGAATCCCTCCCTGCCCACCAAAAAATCCGCCAAAAAGGCGGATTTTTTGGTGGGCAGTGGCATAGAAGGTTCTATTTACAATAATTTTGATTGTTTTTCAAGTTCTTTTAATTGAACTTTTATTTTTTTATTATCTGGCTCAATCTCTAAAAGACGTTCGAGAGTTGCTTTCAGCATGGGCATATTATCAAGTTTTTCTGCAATCATCGCTAAATTTTTCAAATATTCCACGTTTTTGGGATCATGGTCAACCGCCATTTTATATGCTTCAACCGCCTCAGTGTAATTACCAAGTTTTAAACTTACAAATCCAAGATCGCCGTAAGTATAAAAATCAGTTGGTTTAACCTCAATCAACCGCTTTAGCATCTCAGCGGCTTTTTCATATTTTTTTCTTTTAATATAAACTTGGCTTAACTCCTTTAAAATTTGGTAATCGTCCGGTCGAAGATCAAGTTGTTCAAGAAGCTCAATTTCTTGTTTGGCAAGCCGTTTCTTTTTAAAAAGCTGACTTCCTAAATAAACCCCTTTTTTAAGAGGAGCAACGACTTTCTCCATCTTAACCATTTTTCTTTTAGTAAAGGCGGGTCTTGCCGCCGCGGTCTTTTGTGACGCAACAATCACCTCTTTTTTTTCTACTTTCTCCCTCTCCTTTAAAGATGGTTGGGGGTACGACCGCGGCTTTCGCGGCGGCGTAAGCGAACGAAACCACCTTTTTTTCTTCTCTTTTCCTGCTTTTACTTGCAAGATTCTTTTTTTGAGACGCCAAAGAAAGGGTTTTTTAAGCTGAATTCTTTTCTCTTGAGCTTTAAGAAGTTCTTCCTCGCTTTCTTTTGGCATCTCTTTTACCTCTTCTTTTTCTTTCTCGACTTTCCCTTTAGCTTCAGGCATTCGCCGGAGCACCAAAAAAATAATTAAAAAAAGTGAGGCAATGATTATTAACACTGGGATTAGGTTATACATCATTTATGTTTAGTTTGATAGTATTATCGTTATAAAGAAGAATTTTCTCTCAAAGAAAGTTTTATGGGTAAAAATAGTATTATTAAATCCAAATGTCAAAATCTTCACCCGCCAAAGTTTTGCTTCGCAAAATTTAGGCGGGCAAGAATTTCAAATCAAGCTCAAAGCTCAAAATCCAAAATATTTATTATTTATATTTTTGACATTTAGCCATTTGGATTTGATTTGATATTTGAGCTTTGGATTTGGGATTTTATAATAAGTGGTTTTAAGGAAATTTGTTTTTAGAACTTCAAGGGTTATTATAATGCAATAAAACTTTATAACTCTAAAACCGGGATTTCAATTTTTATTTTTTCGTCTTTCTTTGGAATCTCGACAGTGACAGTTTGTTTTAAAATATTACGGTCGACAACTTCTCCTCTTCCTTCGCGAGTTTTTACTTCTTCACCAATTCCGGGCATGTTTTTTGCAAGCTCCAAGTACTGCTCTTCTTCAAAAGCAAGACAGCACATTAGCCGGCCGCAAACGCCAGTAATCCGCTGGTTGCCCTGTCTAATAATCTGCTGAGTCCGGGCCATATCAGTAGTAATACTCTCAATATTTTTTAAGAAAGATGCGCAACAAAGCGAGCGGCCGCAGATACCAATACCGCCACTCTCTTTGGCTTCGTCTCGAGAGCCAATTTGCTGCATCCGAATTAATCGCTGAAAGTCTTTTGAAAGGCGTTTAACAAGCTCCCGAAAATCAACCCGGCCTTCGGCAATAAAAGCAAAAATTAGTTTATTGCCTGAAACAGTAAAAGAGACATCAATGATTTTAATGGGCAACTTAAGTTCGCGCGTCCTCTTCCGGGCTTTCTCAAGGATTTCTGCCTCTTTTGCGCTGTGGCAAGTAATAACCTCTAAATCTTTCTGGGTTGCTTTGCGAGAAATTTTTTCCTTTTCTACAGTAAAACCTTTGGAGCGCTTATGAACTGTTAGAACCTCACCAGCTTCAAGACCATGCTCAGTTTTAACAATAACTGTGTCTCCTTTAACTAACTTTTCTATACCCTCCACTCTATAAAAACGCGGTTTATCCCAAAAATGAATTTTAACTTCAGCAATTTTAGACATAAGTAATGAAATATAAATGAGATTTTTTCCGACATAAGGTGTTGGGAAAAATCTGCCTAAGCCCTCGAATTTATTTTGGTACGAAGACCCCTTAAAAGGGGGAGACAGCCCCAACATTTGTGCAAAGCACAAATGTTGGGAGGATCGGGAAGAAAAACCCCTCTTTCAGGTTTTCCCCTCCCGAGTTAGCTTATAACTGATATCTCACAAATCTGCCTACCCGAATATTTTCACCAAGTTTCTGAATTTTTTCAGCAATTAGCTGATTCACTTTTTTTCTCGGCTCTTTGAAATAATCCTGGGAAAGAAGCGCTTTTGCCTCTTTTTCTTCTTTTGACAAATTTTTGGGCATGTCCTCGACACTTAAAAATTCTGGGGCAAGAGCCGCAACATGGACTGCCAAGTTATTGGCAAGCTCTAAAAATTCTTTGTTTTTAGCAACAAAATCTGTCTCGCAAAGAAGTTCTAAAAGAACTCCGATTTTTCTATTCGGGTGAATATAGGAAACAATAACGCCTTCCTTGGTCTCTTTTTCTCCTCTTTTCAAAGCAGTTTCTTTTAGGGCTTTTTGAGCTGCTTCTAAGGCCTTGCCAAAATCATTACCGGCTTCCTTTAAAAGTTTCTGACATTCAAGAATACCAAGACCAGTTTTTTCTCGCAATTTTTTAATGTCTTCTTTGTTAGTCATCTTTTTACTTCTCATCTTCTTTTTTAATTTTCTTTTTTTCTTCAGGTAATCCTTTCGACTCTTTAATTTTTTCAGCCACTAATTTCACTATCATTTTAATTATTTTTACCGCGTCATCATTGGCTGGAATTAAATAGTCAATATTGGTAGGATCACAGTCAGTGTCTGCTAAAGCAATAATTGGAATTTCCTTGCGGTTTGCCTCTCTAATTGCCGTCTTGTCACTACTTGCACCAACTATAAAAACTGCGTCTGGCAATTTATCCATTTTGCGAATCCCTTCCAAATTTTGATTTAATTTCTTAATCTCCCGCTCAACAAGAAGCCTTTCTTTTTTAGTATATTCTTTCCATGCCTTACTCATCTTTTTTCCTTCTAATTCTTCCAGTTTAGAAATGCTTTTTTTGATTGTTTCAAAATTTGTTAATGTCCCTCCAAGCCAGCGTTCAGTAACATAGGGCATTTTGCAAGAAAGAGCGCCTTCTTTAACGATATTTTTTGCCTGGCGCTTTGTACCCACAAAAAGAATAATGCCGCCCCTTTTTGCAACTTTAGAAACAAAAGAAAGTGCCTCATTGAGTTTCTTGAGGGTTTTATTAAGATCCAAAATCTGAATACTGTCGCGAGTAGTGTAAACATATACTCCCATTTTTGGATGAGAGCGCGAACGCTTGTGACCAAAATGAGCTCCAGCTCTAAGGAGGTCTGTTATTGAAATTTCAGAAGCTGTTTTTTCTTTGGTGGTAGTCATAATAAAAAAAAGAAATATGGACTAATAATTTTCTAATTTTAATATAGCAGATGCACAAGATTTTGGCAAGAGAATGATAACGATTGACGGTTAACAATTGAGACTGTTGACTTAGCGCTGAAAAATCACGCGGCGCCGCGTGATTTTTCAGCGCTTTCTCTTTATTCTAAAATTGCGACTCAAAACACTCTAAGCCGCAATGCTGTCTTTCGCAATTTTTAGCTAATCTTAGCTACAAAATGGCATTTTTTATAAATTCCTCCTTGACAAATTTTTTTAAATATGCTAAGATGTAATGTCAGGATAGAATAGTATAAATCCTGACGTGAACACTACACTCTATAACTTCCCTCTAAAAAAGAAAAGAGGGAAAAGGAGGAGGTATCATGCCAGTTGTCAACGTGACGGAGAAGAACAGCAATGCCCCCTATGTAAGGCCGGGTAGTGAGGTGTATTTTCGGTTCCCCAACGCGAAGAACACAATCAGGTCATGGGTGCACAGCGTGCCCGTGCTCACGCATGACCGCTACCGTGGTCAGTGGAAACCGTACTCCGCCGAATTTCTGGCGGACAACGAGAGTAAGCTCCTCATCATCAACCTGGTTCCGGGAGCAGACCCCCTGCAAATGGATGGTTTGTTTCTGTGGATCGGCGAAAACATCGTTGTTGTAAAGCCGGGTGCCCGACTGGAGGACCGTTGCGGAAACCTGATCCGGTTGCGGTACAAAGGCCGCGATGAGGAAGACAAAGAGGTGACCCTGCCCCGTCTGTTCGCGGTCGCAAGGATCCGCACGGACACGAAGGACACGACAGACAATGAGCCTGCCGAAATCCCGCCAGTCACGGACAAGGGCTCCAGTACCAGCAACACCAAAGGGCCGGTCAAAGTCAAGACCACCCCAACCGGCAACGTGATCGTCTCTGCCTAGCGATAGCTAGGCAGGAACATCTCCATGCCCTGTTTTGAAAGAAAATTTTGAAACAGGGCTCTTTTTTACCTAAATTCAAAAAATCTAAATTCTAAACTCTGAAAATATTTTTGGATTTTGAGCTTTGAATTTCTGAGTTTTGGATTTATTTAGAATTTAGAGGTTAAATTTTAGAATCTTGTAACTACTTTTTAAACTTGAAAAAAGTCCCTAGATATGTTACAATTAAATTACTATGAAAAAAGGCATTCACCCTAAATACGGACCAGCCACGATTACTTGCTCCTGCGGTAATGTAATCAAAACCAAGTCCACGGTTCCTAAAATGCACGTGGAGATTTGCTCTGCCTGCCATCCTTTTTATACTGGTGACAAAAAACTGGTTGACACCGCCGGCCGGGTTGACCGCTTTAAAGAAATTCTTAAGAAGAAAAAAGAACGCCTCGCTAAAGAAAAGACAAAAAAGAAAAAAGGCAAAAAATCAAAAACTTAACCCCCTCGCTTGAAAAGTCCTGGCACTTATAGTGTCAGAGTTGATGGAGTCAGGACTTTTCAAATGAGGGGTAATTTTATGGATAAAAAACTTGTTAAAATTAAAGAAGAGTATGAAAAACTAAAAAAAGAATTGGCAGAGCCAGATATTTTTAAAGACCGAAAAAAATCCGCTCGTCTTGCTGCAAAATACGGAGAAATTAAAGAGGTTGCTGAAAAGATTATTGAACTTGAAAGCATAGAAAAAAATTTAGGAGAAGCTCAGGACATGCTCGACACTGAAAAGGGTGAACTTAGTGTTCTTGCCCAAGAAGAAGTAAGCTCTCTAACTTCCCAGAAGAAAAAAATAGAAAAAGAAATTAAAAAACTCTTGGAAGAAGGAAAAGAAAAAATTCCAGACAATCTAATTATGGAAATTAGAGCTGGCACTGGCGGCGAAGAAGCGGCTCTCTTTGCAGCGGACCTTTTTAAGATGTACTCAAAATTTGCAGAGAATCAGAACTGGAGCGTTAAAATTTTAAATTCAAACCGAACTTCTATCGGTGGCTTCAAGGAAATAATTTTTGAAATCAATGGTCCAAACGCCTATAAAACTCTCATGCAAGAAAGCGGAGTCCACCGAGTTCAACGAATTCCAAAAACAGAAAAAGGCGGACGGATTCATACTTCAACAGCAACAGTAGCGGTTTTGCCTCAAGTTGAGAAAATTGACTTTGAAATTAAGGAGGAGGACCTGAAAGTCGAAGTTTTTCGGGCTGGTGGCCCTGGGGGCCAACATGTTAACAAAGTGGAAACAGCGGTCAGAGTTACCCATCTCCCAACAAAAATTACTGTTTCCTGCCAAGATGAAAAATCACAAAGTAGAAATAAAGAAAAAGCACTTAAAATCCTGCGCTCCCGGCTTTATCAAATTATGCAAGAACAAGAAGCCGAAAAACGCGGTAAAGAAAGACGAACCCAAATTGGCGCAGCTAAACGCGCTGAAAAAGTGCGGACTTACAACTTTCCCCAGGACCGGCTTACTGACCACCGGATTAAAAAAAGCTGGCACAATCTTGAAGGAATTTTGGCAGGGAATATTGAACCAATAGTAAGCAGTTTAAAAAACACTAAATTCTAAACTGCTTAAAGTTAGAAATTCGTTGTGTCAAAACTGGAAAATCGTTATCGAAAATGGAAAGTCGAAACTCGTTTCGAGTTTCGACTTGGGGATATCAGAAGATAGATAAGCTTTCCTACGGAAATCATGGATGAATCTTAACGTCTCTATGGAACGAGTAGCTCCATTACGAATTTCGATTTTCTATAAAACTATTTTCTTTTTTGTCACCCCGATTATGAAATCGCCTAAAAATATCAAATGTCTCCTCCAAAAAGGAGAACAAAAACTTCAAAAAATAAGCAAAGAAGCTCGAATAGAAAGCGAGCTTCTTTTGTGCCATACCATTAAAAAGCCAAAAGAGTATCTTTTTCAGAATTTAGAAAAAAAGATTTCCAAAAATACTGAAAATAAATTTAAGCATCTTGTTAAAAAACGGCTTACCAGATTCCCCCTTGCTTATATTTTAGGAAAAAAAGAATTTTTCGGCCTTGGGTTTAAAATTAATCAAAATGTTTTAATTCCCAGACCAGAAACCGAAGAACTTGTAGAATATTTTTTAAAATCTAAAATTGCTAAAAAGAAAAATCTTAAAATTGCAGACATCGGCACAGGGTGCGGCTGTATTGCCATCACTATCGCCAAAAAGCTTCCAACTGCCAAAATTTATGCAACTGATATTTCTCAAAGTGCTCTTAAAGTCGCCCACGCAAATGCCAGACGCCACCACGTCTCAAAAAGAATAAACCCCGCACCTTTTTGCCGTAAAGCGGCAAAAAGGTGCGGGATAAAATTTTTAAAAGGCAATCTTCTATCTTGTCTATCAGAAAAAGTCGATGTAATAATCGCCAATCTTCCTTATATTTCCGATAAAGATTATCAGAAATATTTTAAAAATTTAAAGTTTGAACCCAGAAAAGCGCTTTTTGGCGGCAGAAACGGATCTTTCTATATTAAAAAACTCCTCAGGGCCGCACCAAAATACCTCAAACCCAACGGTGAGATTTTCTTGGAGACATCTCCTGAACAATCTCTGGAGTTAATTCTAGAGGCAAAGAAAAACCTGCCAAAAATGAAAGCAGAACTTAAAAAAGATTTGTCCGGCAAAATAAGAATATTACATTTAAAACAAAAATAGAGCTCTTTTTTAAAGACAGGCGGAGGACTGTCCTCCGCCTGTCTTTGTTTTTTCGCTAGCGCTCGGGGTCAGGGCAATAAAAACGCCCCGCTAAATTGCGGGACAAAAACGGAAACTTCAAGACAAGAACTGGATTACTCAGTCAAATTGCGTTTGCGGGAAAGCGTTGAATTTTCCTTTTAAGGTTCTAAGTTTATTAGCGATTTTGGCACGTTCCTTTTCCGGCACAACCATTTTATCAAGAACTCTGAGAAGTACTTTAGCAAAATACACATTTCATTGCGTTTCCGTAACAAATTTATCTTAACATGTAGTAATTTCGTCAAGAGGAAAACAGAAAGGAACCTTTATAGCGCCAAAAATCCGCCTTCAGGGGCGGATTTTTGGCGCTATAGTAACGATTTACGATATACTCTATTTACCTTCTTTCTCTTCTTCTGACTTTCCTTCTTTAGCAGCTTCGGCTTCTTTCTTTTCTTCGCCTTCTTTAACTTCTTCACCTTCTTTTGCCTCTTCTGCGCCCTTGACTTCTTTTCCTTCTTTGGCTTTTTCTTCTTTAATGCCTTCAACTTCTTCCACTGCTTCCTCAGGTTTTTCCTCAAGCTCCTTCAGCTCTTCTTCTGTTCTTGGCGGCGTTACCACAGCAACAACTTCGTCTTTATCCGCCAAAATCGCGACCTTAGGAGAAACTTTCAGATCTTTTATCTTAATAACATCATCAATCTCCTTAAGGGGTGAAATATCAACCTTAATTTCTTTGGGCAAATCTTGGGGCAAGGCCTCAACTTCAACTTCGCTAATGTTTTTAACTAAAATCCCGCCTTTATCTTTAACGGCTTTTGATTTGCCGGTGAAACGAAGAGGCACTTCGGCAACTAACTTCTCAGTCATTTTCACCTGATAAAAATCAGCGTGAATAAATTTACCCGAAAGCGGGTCTTTTTGAACTTCGTGAATTAAAACTTTGCGCTCTTCGCCTTTGCCTAAGCACAATGAAACCAAAGAAGTTCCCCCGCCTCGCTCGTAAACATCAGCAAAATCCTTGTAATCAACTTGAAGAGGCACATTTTTAACCCTGCGCCCATATAAAATCGCGGGAATCTTGTCTTCCCGCCGAATCTTGCTTGCTTTCTTGCCTTCAGGCCTCTTCTCTGCCCGAAGCTTTAACTCTTCAGCCATAATTATTTCTAAAGAAATTAGAAATTGGTTATATGGAAATTGGAAAATGGTAATAGAAAATGGAAAATGGAGCTACTCGTTCCTCTGCCAAGTAAGGTTCTTCCCCTTTAATTATAAATCATCTATTTTCTGACGTCCCCGACGGTTTTAAGTGGAGCTTCGCTCCGCTTTTCTATTTTCTATTCTCTAATTTCTATACCAATTTCTATTTTCTATATAACTATTTTCTATTTTCTATGAACGTATCCCCACTAGCGAAAAGGAAGTTATTAATAAAACAGGAGTTTATATTTGAACAAATATGCCTCTACCTCGTAATCTCCTTTATGAAATTACCTTCTTTTTTGTGAAGGGTCTCGTAAATATTTAAAATGTCGTTTCCAGAAACTTTCTTGCCTCTTTTAAAACGAATAATATCATCCTTAGTCATATCAGTAACAAGACCAAGGGAAGTTACGCCCATACTGCCAATATTAACCACCGCAATAATTGAGCTCAAACATTTAGGGCAACTTAAATACACAAGCAGAGAGTCGTCTTCTTCATCAATAATCTCTGCGCTTTCTGCCCGATAAGAAGTATTGCAAAACGGGCATTTCAAGACAAATTGCATTTTTTCATCTCTATCTAAGGGAAATTTTGACGAATGATTTGGCATAATAAAAATTTTTATTCTAATTCTCCTATACTATTATTATAACCCAAGGCGAAGAAAAAGTCAACCAAGAAATAATATCAAATAGCAAAAATCAAAGATTTTTTATAATTATCGCGCGAAGCGCGATACCTTGATTTTGATTTTCAATTTTATTATAGTCTATTCCTCACCCAAATACTTTGCAAAATACCTACAAGCAGTAAATTAACAACTAAGCTGCTTCCGCCATAACTGACAAAGGGTAATGGAATCCCAGTTACCGGCATAATCCCTGTATTCATGCCAATATAAATCAGGGCTTGGGATAAAACCATTATTATACTGCCAACACCGATTAATTTTCCAAAATTATCTGAGCAATTTCTGATAACTCGAATAATACTAAAAAGAAAAATTCCAAAAAGAATAATAATTACACTTGCTCCTACAAGTCCAAGCTCCTCGGCAATTGCTGCGAAAATAAAATCTGTGTGTTTCTCTGGTAAAAAATTAAGTTGGCTCTGAAAGCCCCTCCCAAGCCCTTGACCAAGAATATTTCCTGAACCAACTGCAATCATTGACTGGATCGTGCTATATCCCGTACCAAGAGGTTCTTTAAAAGGGTTTAGAAAATTTAAAAGTCGTTCTTTTTGATAATCTAATAAAACAAACGACCATACAAGAATACTTGCAATAAGAAGAACAGAAAAAGTTACAAGAAGTTGGGTCTTACTAACTCGAACCATTAAAAGCATCCCCAAATAGATAAGAAAAATAATAAATGCTGAACCAAAATCTGGCTGGATAGCTACTAAAAATACAGGGATGACTATATAGATAAACGAAAGAATAATTTCTTTAAATCCAAGAACTAAACTAATTCTTTTTGCAAAGTGTTTTGCAAGAACAATAATCATCACTAATTTGGCAATTTCAGAAGGTTCAATATTAAATGGCCCGAGTCGGAGCCAGCTTACAGCTCCTCGCGTCACCCGACCAAAAATAATCACTAAAATTAAAAGGACCAAAATTAAAAGGTATAAGTGAAGGGTATAATTAGAAAGAGCACGGTAATGAACTTGACTAACAATTAACATCACTCCAAAGCCAATTAAGGCAAAGATAATCTGACGAAAGGTGAAACTTTTTAAAAAAGGCGCTCTCAAATTAAAAGTGGTGCTGTAAATCATCATTATGCCAAACAGCACCAGAAAAAAAGCCGATAAAAAAAGAGGCCAGTTGTAATTCTTGAAAAGATTAGTTAATCTCATTGAAAATATCTCTATATAAAAACTTGCTATTTAAAAATAAGTAAGCTCCTCTTTATGTCAAAATCCAGCTACTCGTTCCTTTACAACGCAAGAACTCTTTTTTGATTTCTGTAGGGAAGTTCGACTGTTTTCTGACACCCCTAAAATCAAGCTCAAAACTCAAAATCCAAAAAAATATTTATTTTTTTGAAATTTGGATTTTGGATTTTGGATTTTATAATACGGCTTTTGAAATTAGAGATTTTGATATAGATAAATTTTTATTAATATTAATAGAGTGGTTGTACCTCCCCATAGCGACGCATAAATGTTTCTGAATCAAAAACATTGACTTCTGCCTTAACTGTTTGACTTTTAACTTCATCCTTTATCTCATCTCCAGGCCAAAGAAGTTCAAACTCCCTCTCTTCTCCACTAAGAAGGGCTCCTTGAACAGTTGAATTTAAACCAATGATTTTGCCGCTTCCATCCAAAAGAAGTGCCTGTATAAAGACTTTTTTAAAGTCAAAAGAGCTTGAATTTTCAACCCGGCCAATCAAGCGGTATTCGTTCTTTTCAGCATCAAACGTAAAAATCTTGTTTTTAATCTTAATTTCAGGTTCGCGATAAATCCCCCTTTCTAGTTTTTGCCAAGAAATGTCTCCAAAGGAAATACGAGCTCCTTTAATGGGGATGGCGCTTTCAACATTTAATTCAAAAACATATTTTACATCTCCAGGGAGAATAAAGGTCTTGCCCTTGCGAAAAGCAACCTCACCGCCTCCCTCGTCTAGAAACTCAATTCTATATTCAAGATCTTTCACCCCGCCGGCTCCATTTGGATTTTTAATTTTAATAGCAGTGTCATAAATATTTTCTCTGGTGGGTATAATAATTGTCTCCAGGGTTTCCAGATTTTCCCAAATTTGAGGAGCTGGGCAATCAGCTGGGCAAGTTGAAAATGACTCACTCGGTCCGCAAATGCCATCCCCACAAACATCAACCGCTCTCTCGCGAATAAAAAGAAACCAAATGCCGAAAATAATAATTACAAAAATAGAAAAATAAAAAGAAAAGACAAATATTTGTTTTAAGACACGCCTGTCCATATCAATTTCTATTATACTACTTCTATAAATAAGAAACAATAAACAAAAAGTCCCGAAAGAATTTCGGGACTGATTTAGTTTTGAGTTTCATAAATTATGTTGTATAATAAAAAGAAATGAAACAAAAAAATAGAAATACAAATCCTTGGCAGAAAATTGACGAATATCTTAAAGAAAACACAGAAGCAGGGTTTATGACCGCTATCATTGAAGCAAACAAAGTTTTTGAAGAAGCTCTTCTCTCCAAAAACCTGCCTGGGAAAAATATAAAAGAAAAACTTTTAAATATAAAAGAGATTTTTGATGACTTTGAAAAAGTCAGAAAGGCCCGCAATACTTTTTTAAAAATTATTAAAAGAATCGGCTACACTCCTTCTCCTGAAAAAACAAAAGAGGTTTTAACCACTTATTATCAAGCAACTCTTGATTTAAAAGAAATCAAGCCCCGAAAATTTACTACTCTAAAAAATTTCTTTAAAAAGCGTTCAAAAATAAATTTAAAGAAAATTCTAAAAAGGGGTGTGATTTTTATCATTGCCTTTTTTTTGGTTGTTCTTTTCTTAGCAGACACCTCTGCTGGCAACCGTATCACTGAAATTACTGTTAATGTCACCCATTTTTTCTTTAAGCGCATTGTCCCTCTTATTTTAATTATTATCGCGCTTTTTATAATCGTTCTAGGCACGCTTTTTTACTTAGAAAGTCGTAAAAAAGCAGGCCGCCGACTTCTTAAAAAAGAGAAACACGTAGAGTAATTAATCCCGAGGGAATTTTCACTCAAGGCCATAGTTGAGGCACATCGGCAAACGTTTATTTTAGAATGAGAGAACGGATGTGCCGAAACTCTGAGCAGTTGGCTTATTAGAAGAACGTTTTATACTAATAAAGCTTAAGTCAACTGCGTGCTCTTAAGGGGAAGTTCCCGAGGGATAATATAACAATTTTAAGATCTATGAAAAATAATTTTGTCCATCTTCACACGCATTCACACTACAGCCTGCTTGATGGCCTGCCAAAAATTGATGCTTTAGTTGAAAAAGCTGCCAGTTTTGGAATGGATGCTTTGGCAATCACAGACCACGGCGTTATGTACGGAGCAATTGAATTTTATCAAAAAGCAAAGAAAGCAGGGGTTAAACCAATTATTGGAGTTGAGGCCTATGTTGCCCGGGAAAGCATCGACTTAAAAAGAACAAAGATTGATGATAAGCCTAACCATCTTGTCTTACTTGCAAAAAATAAGGAAGGCTATCAAAATTTAATTGATCTTGTTACTATTTCCTGGCTTCAAGGATTTTATTACAAACCCAGAATCGATGACAAAGTTTTAAAAGAACACTCAAAAGGTCTCATCGGACTCTCTGCTTGTCTCCATGGCTATATTGCAGAAGAAATCCTTAAAGGGAACTTTGAAAAAGCAGCTCGCAAAGCCCTTTTTTATAATAAACTTTTTGGGGAGGGAAATTTTTATCTAGAACTCCAGCACCATCCTAATGTCCCAGAGCAAAAAACTGTAAACGAAGGTCTTAAAAAAATTTCTAAAAAATATGGTATCCCTCTGGTGGCGACCAACGATATTCATTATTTAAACAAAGAGGACTCTCAAGCCCAAGAAATTCTCTTGTGTGTCCAGACTGGCAACACGCTTCAAGACAAGAATCGTTTAAGTTACGAAGGTACGGATTTAAGTTTTCGTTCGCAAGAAGAAATGACTCAAGCTTTTAAAGATGTCCCTGAAGCAATTGAAAATACAGTCCGCATTGCCAAGATGTGTAATTTGGAAATTGAGCTTGGTAAAATCGAACTCCCCCATTTTGAAGTGCCAAAAGGAGAAACCCCTCATTCCTATCTTAAAAAACTCTGCTTTAAGGGCTTAAACGCCCGCTATCCTAAAGAAAAAATCACGCCTGAAATTATTAAACGTCTTAATCTTGAACTTTCAGTAATTAAAAAAACCGGGTTTGCCTCCTATTTCTTAATTGTCCAGGATTTTGTTAACTTTGCTAAAGAAAATAAAATTGTTGTTGGTCCGGGCCGAGGCTCTGCTGCGGGCAGTTTGGTTTCTTATGTTTTAAACATCACCAATGTTGACCCTCTAAAATACGGCCTTATTTTTGAACGCTTTCTAAACCCTGAAAGAATTAGCATGCCGGATATTGACCTTGATTTTACTGATGTCCGGCGCAATGAAGTCATTAAATATATTGCCGAAAAATATGGCCATGACCACGTTGCTCAAATAATTACCTTTGGGACAATGGCTGCCAGAGCGGCAGTCCGGGATACTGGCCGGGCTCTCGGACTTCCCTATGCTTTCTGCGATAAAGTTGCTAAAATGGTACCTTTTTTCTCGTCACTTGAAAACGCCCTTCTAGAAAGTTCTGACCTTGCAAAAGCGTACAAAGAAGACCCACAGGTAAAAAGATTAATCGATATGGCAAGAAAGCTTGAAGGTGTCGCCCGGCACGCCTCAACCCATGCTTGCGGCGTAGTAATTACCAAAAACAAAATTAATAAATATGTGCCCCGGCAACACCCTTCCCAAGATGATGAAACAATCGTCACTCAATACTCTCTTAACTCGATAGAAGATCTGGGTCTTCTTAAAATAGACCTTCTTGGCCTAAAAAACTTAACGATCATTGAAAACACAATTAAAATTGTCGAAAAAACTCGCGGGATTAAAATTGACATTAATAATATTCCCTTAAACGATAAAAAAACTTTTGAACTTCTCCAAAAAGCCCAGACCACCGGTGTTTTTCAGCTTGAGTCAAGCGGGATGCGAAGATACCTTCGACAACTTAAGCCGACTAATCTGGAAGATATTATCGCGATGATTGCGCTTTATCGACCCGGGCCAATGAAGCTTATTCCTGATTACATTGCAGGAAAGCACGGTTTTAAAAAGCCAACTTATCTTCACCCAAAATTAAAACCGATTCTAGAAAAAACATATGGGATCGCGGTTTATCAAGAACAGATTTTACAAATTGCTCGCGAGCTGGCCGGCTTTACTCTTGGAGAGGCGGATATTCTTAGAAAGGCAGTTGGCAAAAAAATCCGTTCTCTTCTTGAAGAACAAAAAGAAAAGTTTATTGACGGCGCAGTGAAAAACGGCATCAGAAAGGAAATCGCCGAAAAAGTATTTTCTTTTATTGAGCCCTTTGCAAGTTATGGCTTTAACAAGGCGCATGCAACTTGCTATGCAATGATTGCTTATCAGACCGCTTACCTGAAAGCTAATTTTAAAGAAGAATTCATGGCCGCACTTTTAACTTCAGATCAAAATGATATTGACCGCATTGCCGTTGAGGTTGCGGAGTGTGAAAAGAGAGGTATACCCATATTGCCACCAGACGTCAATGAAAGTTTTGAAAATTTCACGATTGTGGAGAGAGACGATGGTAAGGCAATCCGCTTTGGCTTAAACGCGATTAAAAATGTCGGCCGCGATGTTACTCGGGCAATTATTGAAGAAAGAAAGAAAAATGGGACATTCACATCTCTGGCAAACTTCTTGGAAAGAATTCAAACTAAAGAAGCGGTAATGGGAACAGAAAATCAAAGGCCCATGATGATTCTTAACAAAAAAAGTGTTGAGTCATTAGCAAAATGCGGCGCTTTTGATTCTCTCGAGGAAAGAAACTGCATCTTAGAAAATATGGATGAAATCCTTGCCTTTAACAAGTGCTTTTCCAAGAAAAAGTCAGCATCTCAAAAAGACCTCTTTAGTGAAAAAGGACTTGATTCTGGGCCAACTTTAAAACTTCAAAGTGCAGCCGAGGCAACAAGAGAACAAAAACTTTCTTGGGAAAAAGAGCTTCTCGGACTTTATGTCACTGAACACCCGCTTTCTGAATATGAAGAATATCTAGCTGATAAAGCAATGCCCCTTATAAAAATCAACACCTCTCAAAGCAATCAAATAGTTACAGTTGCTGGAATTATTAATAAGATCAAAAAAATCATTACGCGAAGCAACAAACCCATGCTTTTTGTTCAAATTGAAGACCCAAGCGGCAGCATTGAAGCACTCGTCTTCCCAAATGTTTTAGAAAGAAAATACGAAATTTTTCAGGAAGAGAAAAAGGTGATAATTACCGGCCGCGTTAGCGACAAAGACGGCACCCCTAAAATTCTCTGTGATAAAGTTGAAGAACTGCCGTCTCTTGTCGCTCTGGAAGCGGAGGTAAAGAAAACCCCAAAAGTAACTATCCCTGTGCCTGCAACTTTAAAAAAAGAGGTTTTCTTTAAACTTAAAGAAATTTTAGAAAAAAACTCTCCAGGCAAAGCCGAAGTTTTTCTCAAAATACCCGGAAAAGAGAAAAAAATAAAAACTTCCTTTAAAGTTAAAATTACCCCGCTCTTTAAAAAAGAAATAAAAAAATTGCTTGGCAAAGAAGTGATAGTTGCATAACCCAAGAAAAAGAGTTATACTAAAATATACACTTAAGCTAATTTTCAATTGTATCTATGATTCACTTAGGCACAGTTTCTCCTAAAAGAAGTTATCGCCGCGGGATTGCCATTTTTATAATTTTGGCAATTTCTGTTATTGGCGTTGTTGTTTATTTTACTTTCTCAAAAGCCCGCATTACCCTTATCCCCAAAACAGAAACAAAAATGGTTGATTTTACAGTTATTATTGACAAAAATGCTGGCGGTGTTGATTTTGAACACAATATTCTTCCCGGCGAAATCTTAACAAAAGAAATTACAGGAAAGAAAAAAATTGAGAGCGTCAGCACTAAAAAGATTCCGGAATTTGCCAAAGGCAAAGTTACTCTTTACAATAATCAAGCAAAAAGTCAGTCTTTGGTTGCAAAAAGTCATCTTCTTTCAGAAGGCGGGGTTTATTTCCTAACTGACGAAAGAGCGGTTATCCCGGCAAAGGGCTCGATTGAAGTCACAGTCACTGCTGAAGAGCCCGGTGAGCAGGGAAATATTCCCCCAAGCCGTTTTGCAATTGACCGGCTCTCCCCTTCTCTGCAAAAGTTGGTTTATGCTGAAAGTACCGCACCAATGACTGGCGGTTTTCGGGAAGTTCAAATTGTGACTGAAGAAGATATTAGAAATGCTTTTTCAGAACTTCAAAACGAACTTGAGGAAAAATTTAAAAATGAAATTTTAGAAGGACTTTCCGAAGGGGAAGAAATTGCAAGCGAGCCCATTCATAAAGAAATTTTAGAAGAAAAGAAAAGTGTCGAGCCGGGCACCGAAGCAAGCGAATTTGAAATCGAAACAAAGGTCAAATTTTCTGCCTTTATTATTAATTCAAAAGCTCTCTTTGACTTGGGCGAGCTTAAACTTTCGCAAAATGTCCCGGAAAATCGCGAATTTATAAAAGCCCGAGAAGAAGCTTTAACAAAAGAAATTAAAAATATTTATCTTGCTGATGGCAAAGCCGAAATTCGGGTCCACACTGAAGGCGAGATTGCCTACAAGATCAGCGCCAAGGCCTTTGACAAGTCGCGCCTCGTTGGCCTAAATGAAGAAGAGGTTAAAAACTATTTTAGCACAATGAGCGGCATTAAAGATGTCAGAGTTGAATTCTGGCCTTTTTGGGTAAAAACAGTGCCCTCGTTTAAAAATAATATCACAATACAAGTTGGAAAATAGTAAACGGCAAACCGAGGTGGCCTGACAAACTTTAGTTTGCTATAAAATAACGGTCTAAAGACCGTCATGCTGATTGTCAAGCCAAACGCTTAAATTTAAATTACTATGTCCAAACAAAACAACAATCTTGAAAAAATCCGCCACTCCGCTTCCCACGTCCTTGCAATGGCGGTTTTGGAAATGTTTCCGAATGCTAAGCTTGGAATTGGACCCGTAATTGAAAACGGGTTTTATTATGATTTTGACTTGCCCCGAACTCTGACGCCGGCTGACCTCGTCGAACTTGAGAAGAAAATGGCAAAAATAATCGCCAAAAATTTGGTGTTTAAAAAGAAAATAATTTCTAAAGGCACTGCTTTAAAACTTTTTTCTAAGCAGCCCTACAAGCTTGAACTTATAAAAGAACTTGAAGAAAAACCAACGATTTATGAAACAGGCGATTTTGTTGACCTCTGCAAGGGCCCGCATATTAAAAATACGCGCGAAATCAAAGCATTTAAACTCACTCACCTTGCAGGAGCTTACTGGCGGGGCAATGAAAGAAATCCGATGCTCCAGCGGATTTACGGAACTGCTTTTGAAAGCCAAAAAGCGCTTCAAAAACACCTTGTAATGATGGCTGAGGCAAAAAAGCGCGACCATCGCAAAATCGGCAAAGAGCTTGGTCTCTTCTCTTTCCATGAAGAAGGCCCGGGTTTTCCCTTTTGGCACCCTAAAGGACTCGCCATCCTTGAGGAAATCAAAAAGTATTGGCGGGAAGTTCACACAAGGGAGGGCTACAGGGAAATCTCCACCCCCCTTCTTCTTAACAAAAATCTTTGGGAGCAATCTGGCCACTGGAAACTTTACAAAGACAATATGTATATTACTAAAATTGACAACGAGGATTTTGGAATTAAACCAATGAACTGTTCTGGCGGCGCGCTTTATTATAAAGAAAGGATTCACTCTTACCGCGAATTCCCCCTTAGGATTGCGGAGCTTGGGCTTGTCCATCGGCATGAGCTTTCTGGCGTCTTGACCGGACTTTTCCGGGTTCGCGCTTTCACTCAAGATGATGCTCATATTTACTGCACTGAAGATCAAGTTGAGGATGAAATTATTGAGGTTATCCGTCTTTCTAAAGAAGTTCTTGGCACTTTTGGGTTTAAAGATTATGTTGTCACAATAAGCGTCCGCGATGAAGCCCACAAAGATAAGTACTTGGGAGACGAAAAAATTTGGAAAAAGTCAGAAAAAGTTCTTGCAAAAGCGCTTAAAAAAGAAAAAATGGAATTTCGGCTTGACAGAGGCGAGGCAAAATTCTATGGTCCTTCAATTGATATTAAAATAAAAGACAGTTTGGGTCGGGAATGGCAATGCACCACGATTCAGCTTGACTTTAATATTCCCGAGCGCTTTGGACTTGAATATATCGGCGCTGACGGCAAAAAGCACACACCAATTATGATTCACCGAACAATTTTAGGAAGCTTTGAAAGATTTATCGGAGTCCTCTTGGAGCATTATGGAGGCGCTCTGCCTCTCTGGCTCTCGCCGGTCCAAGCAAAAATAATTCCTGTTTCCGATAAAAAACATCTTACCTACGCCCGCAAAGTTGCCGAGGATTTAAAAGAAAACGGCCTCCGCGTTGAAATCGACGGAGAAGCAGAATCTGTAAATTACAAAATCAGAAAAGCGGAAAAAGAAAAAATCCCTTATATGCTTGTTGTTGGCGACCGTGAGAAAAAAGAAAAAAAAGTCGCCCTCCGCACGAGAGAAAAAGGCGACCTTGGCCCAAAAACCTTAAAATACTTCATTGGCCGGGCGAAGAAGGAAATTAAAGAGAAAAAATAGCCAAATTAAAAAAACAAAAGCGGCGGCTCTCCGAGCCGCCGCTTTTTTAAATATCTATATTATTACGTAACTTGTTACGTAACATACCCTGTTAAATAATTTCAGAATTTTCTGAAATTGGCCCAAACAGGCCATTTAACAGGGCAAGGTATGTAATAAAAAAAATAGATTATTATTTTTTAAATAAAATAAGCGGAATCACCAAATAATTAAGTTTCACGCCTTATTTTTTGGTTTTAGTTCAAAAATTTTCTTTTGAAAATCAAATTTTACAACAAATTTATCAAAAAATCCAAATTGGCCCAAGACACCAATGCCATTTGGAGGTATGTTATAAGAGAAACTGGCCATTGTCTCGTAAGGCCAGCCGCCCACGAAAATTTTGACCTTATGAAAATAAGCAAGTGATTTTCCGCCAGTAATTCCTCCAAATTCAGCTTTCATTCCTTTTTTCACAGGAATACCTAAAATCTCGCCTATTATTGCATGAAAAATGCAAAAGTCGGCCCCTGAATCAACCATGGTAAAATAGCCAATTTCTCTTTGATGATACTCAATTTTAATTGGCAAAATCGGCCGAAAAATGGTCTTCCCCTGCGGGAAGACCAGCTTTTTTAAAGTAACTTTCTCATAAGGAAATTTCATATATTGGAACCTACATAACCGATTATTTCTCGAGGCACTTTCAGTAAAAAGGGTGTTTTTATCCCTTTGTTTTTTGCTTCTTTAAAGACAATCTTGGCATTTTTTCCTGAAGATAATACCTTCTTTCCGTCTTTGTCAAGGGCTACCCACAACCCTTTATATTGGGCGTAAATTTTAGAAAAATCTTTTCTCATTTTTTTGGTCTCATATCTTAATTTTATTATATCACATTTTAATATTCTAAGCAAGCTTTGAACTGCGGCGCCCCATCCCCTCCCGCGAGTACTCGCGGGAGGGGATGGGGCGCTCTTTCAATCCCCCTTTTTTAATTAGTTACGTAATTTGTTACGTAACTAATTACGTAATAAAATATAAAAAATTATTTTTTATTTCCCGCCTTCTTTAAATCTTGCCATTTGTATTGTCTATAAATAAAATAAAAAATCCTGGCTTAATAATAGCAGGTTCTAGAACTAAAAACAAATTCACCCCCACTTTAATTTTTGCGTTTTTGCAAAAATTAAAGTGGGGGTTTACAAATCATAGCCCTTTTTTAGGCAACGGCAAATTCAATACCGGTAACTGTCAACTAAATTGCCGCTGGCGTCCCGAAGAAAGGCCGTGTCGCCGCTGTTATTCCAAATTGCGTATTTCTGGGCATTCCAGTACAAAGAGCTGTCCGTGTCAGCGCCGCTCCCAGAATAAATAAAAACGCTTTTCCCAGGAAGAAGAGTAAAATCAGGAAAAGTATAAAAGTGGTTCGCCTCATCTTTGAGAGTATAACCTTTCAGATTAAGCGCTTCTTTCCCTGTATTTTTAATTTCAACCCACTCACCGTTCTTATTCTGATTATCATTGCCAGGCGCATCCGCATTAATATTCACAATCTTTAGAGAACCTTCTTTCAAGACAGCGCTTTTTGCCCAAAGACCGCGGCCCGCCTCTCGGGCTTCCCTTTCTGCTTCCAAAAACTTGTCCTGATACTTAACATTTGGCGACAGGGTGTAAGTATTTGCATAACCCTGACGCACTAACTCCAGATTCACCATTTTGTCGCCAACATAAACATAAGCCAGAGTCCGACCATACTGGTCTCTTGCCTGAACATCTGTTTCCAAAGCCACTTCCCGACCAAAAACCAAGTCCTTGTTTTTATTAGTTGCTTCAGTCGAATAAGGCCGACCTTTTTCCGGGGTATTAATACCCAGATAGCGCACCCGTTCGCCATTTTCAAGCTCAATTGTATCGCCGTCAATAACATATCTAACTTTTTCCACTCTTCTTTGTGCCCCGGCAACACCTTGTTCTTCCTCTCTCTCTTTAGCTTCAGGCCCAGTGGTTGGCGGTTTTGCTTCTTTCCCTGTGACCGGCGCTATTCCTTTAGGGCGGTCTGTCAGCTCCTGAACCTGCTTTTCCAATACTTCAATTCTTGCCTCTTTCTCAGAAAGTTTACTTTTCTCCCCCACTTTTCCTATCAAAACTCCCAATAAGATTAAGATAATCACCCACGGCAAAAAACGCCCCAAAGACGCCTTCTTTGAAGTCCTTTCTTCCGAACTCCCCTGCGGCTTTTTTCTTGAGTCCTTCATTTTTTACATCCTCCTTTTCTTAAAACAAGCATCTCAAAAAGAACTATTCTCATCCTAACCCCAACTCAAAACCCAAGTCAATCCTTCATTTTACTAATTTCTGTAAATCTTTCTCGTAATTAAAAACGCTTTCTTTAATTTTAATAAATTGATTATTTTGAATCTTCTTTAAATCCCGCCAAGAATATTTTTTAAGTTTGCCTTATATTTTTAAAGCTAATTATTTTTAGAATATTAATCTT